>NZ_JAZDRH010000016.1:0-78412 GCF_047470865.1 Pseudomonas sp. F1_0610 | reverse complement strand
TTAGGAAAATCTACACAAAATGCATTTGTAGAAAGCTTGAATGGTAAGTTTAGGAATGAGTGCTTGAACCTACATTGGTTTAGAACGCTGGCGGAAGCCACTTATAAAATAGAGCAATGGAGACAACGTTATAATGATGTCTGCCCTCACAGCTCATTAAATTATATGCCACCATCCGAATACGCGAGATAGGTGGCATAATGCAAAAACCCCATCCTAGCTGTGGTACTAAACTTAAGATAAGGTCACAAATGTCTTAGATAGCTGACTCACGCAGTGGATTTAGACTTCATATAACCAACCGTCCTTATTTCAAACTAAAAATAATTTAACCCCATATTTTGCGCTGACATAAAACTCAGTAAGCTGCCATAATATTGCCTTGTCTTTGTTTTCCCCCTTCACTGAGCATACAAAAATAGCTCTGGTTTAGAAAATGTCTGTGCAATTAGAAAACCATCACTTGATAAAAACCGCTATTCGCGCTGCTCGTTGCGGCTTTTTCATTGCTGGATTTGGGCTCTCGGTATGGGCGCCTATAGTGCCTTTTGTACGCCAACGAATAGAAATGAGCGATGGAGTGTTTGGACTTTTACTCCTATGTGTTGGCGTTGGCTCACTTACTTTTATGCCTTTATCTTCATTTTTTGCCTCACGCTTTGGTATTCGCAATGTGATATTGGCGTGTACGACTATTCTTTTACTGGCATTAACGGGCATGGCATTAGTTGAGTCTATTGTCGTCTTTGGCATCATCCTTTATTTATGGGGTGGCTGCTTAGGCTTAATGGATGTAGTGCTAAATATTCAAGGGCTTATGGTAGAAGACAGAGCGCAACGCCCCATAATGTCTAACTTACATGGTGTTTTTAGCTTAGGCACTATTTCAGGCGCCCTAGCACTCACAGGGCTGTTAATGCTTGATATAACACCAGCCATGAGTCTTTTTATGATGATGCTGGTGATCGCTATTATGTGCGCCATCGGCTTTGGCGGATTTCTTACAGAACGTACCAAAGGTAATCAGAATGGTTTTGTTATGCCAACGCCCTTTGTTGCATTAGTAGGCGTCGTTTGCTTTGTTGTTTATTTGACAGAAGGTGCTGTATTAGATTGGAGTGCGCTATTTCTAATTGGCATTAAGCACATGCCCGATACCCAAAGTGGTTTGGGCTATGCGAGCTTTTCTTTAATGCTTATGCTAGGTCGTTTTTGTGGCGCTTCTATTATCAAATACTTAGGTACATCTAAAACAGTATTATTTGGCGGTATTATTGCTACTACTGGCATAGGTATAAGTTTACTTGCAGCGCATTGGTCTATTAGTTTATTCGGCTATGCTGTTGCGGGCTTAGGCTGCGCTAATATCTCTCCCGTTCTTTTTTCATCCTTAAGTCGCCAGCAAGCAATGCCTGCGGATCAAGCTGTTGCAGCAGCAGCAACTCTAGGTTATTTAGGTGTATTAGCAGGTCCAGCTATGCTAGGTGCTATTGCTGAGTTTAGTTCACTGTACGCCGCTTTTGCTTTTCTGGCAGTGCTGCTGCTGATAGTTGCTGCTTTAGGACCACGCTTTAAATAAGCGTGGCTGGTGGGTTTTCTAACACTTTACGAACAGGAGCAAATGAGCGCCTGTGCGCATCAGTAGCACCTAGCTTAGCTAAAGCGTCCATATGTTGTTTTGTTGGATAACCTTTGTGTTTCGCAATACCATAGCCTGGGTAGCGCTTATCTAGCGCTTCCATTTCTCGATCGCGGGTTACTTTAGCCAGAATGGAGGCCGCCGCAATAGCGGGCTCTTGACTATCCCCTTGGACAACAGCTTGACAAGGTACTTTTAATTTCGGGCAACGATTACCATCAATTAACGCTAAATTAGGCGTAACACTTAAGCCTTCCACAGCGCGCTGCATGGCTAACATTGTAGCTTGCAGTATATTGAGTTGATCTATCTCTGCCACACTAGCTCGAGCAATACACCAAGATAAGGCTTTTTCTTTGATTTCATCAAAGAGTGCTTCGCGTTTTTTCTCAGTAAGCTTTTTAGAGTCATTTAAACCAGAAATAGGTTTCAGCGGATCAAGAATAACCGCTGCAGTGACGACATCGCCACAGAGAGGACCACGTCCCACTTCATCTACGCCAGCCACTAAATTCCGTACTAAAGCAAAGTCTAAACCTAACTGCACTCTTTAACCTATAAGTTGTAATACAGCTGTAGCTGCTGTTTCTGAAGCATTACGGCGTAATATATGATGAATACCAGCAAAGAATCGTATTTGCTCAGCACTGTCATCTAATAGTGGCAACAAAGCCGCTGCTAATTTTTCTGGCGTTGCTTGATCTTGTAAAATCTCAGGTACTAACATTTTTCCAGCTAACAAGTTAGGCAAAGAAATATATGGGCTACGCACCATTTTGCGCAAAATCCAATAGGTTAAACCAGCTAACTTATAAGCCACCACCATAGGACGCTTAAATAATAAGGCTTCTAAGGTAGCTGTTCCTGAAGCAATTAATACCGCATCGCAGGCCTCTAAAACTGCTTGAGACTGCCCTTGTAATAGCACAACAGGTAGATCTCTTTCTTTGAGCATGCTTTCTAACTGCACAAAACGTAACTCGTTTGCGGCAGGTAATAAAAACTTTAATTGAGGGCGTTTCTTGAGTAGTTCACTGGCAGTGTCTAAAAATAAATTTCCCAAACGCTCTACCTCACCTGCACGGCTACCTGGCATTAAAGCCACATATTCGGTATCACGCTCAAGTGCCAAAAGCTCTCTGGCTTGTTGGCGCTGGGGTTCAAGTTCAATGCTATTTGCCAGTGGATGCCCTACAAAACATACAGGAACCTTATGTTCTTGGTAGAACTTGGCTTCAAATGGCAAAAGCGTAAGCATTAGATCGCAGGCTTTTTGAATTTTAAACACACGCTTTTGACGCCAAGCCCAAATAGATGGACTGACATAGTGCACTGTTTTAATGCCAGCATTTCGCAGTTTTAATTCAAGATCTAGATTAAAATCAGGAGCATCAATCCCAATAAAAACATCAGGTTTGATAGAAAGAAGTGTATTTAATAACGCTTTACGGCGCTTTAGCAACTCACGTAAGCGCCCTAAGACCTCAACCAGCCCCATAACAGCTAAGCGCTCCATAGGGAAGTAACTAGCCAGCCCTTGAGCTTCCATTAAAGGACCGCCAACACCAACAAATTGAATATCAGCATATTGTGCTTTGAGCGCCTGCATTAAGCCAGCGCCCAATATATCACCCGAAGCTTCACCAGCAACTAAGGCAACAGTTATAGGTTTAGACATACTTAGCGAATAATACCACGGGTAGAAGAACGTATTGTGCTACAGAACAATTCCACTTCTGGGAAGTTTTTTGCGCTTTCAGCTAACTCAGCTAAAGCTTCTTCTACTGTTAAGCCGCTGCGATAAATAATTTTGTAAGCAGTACGTAACTCATGCATAGCTTCATTGCTAAAACCACGACGGCGCATGCCTTCAAAATTCATGCTACGGGCTTCACCTGGGTTACCTGATACTGTTACAAAAGCTGGCACATCCTTACCAATGGCTGCTCCCATAGCAGAAAAGCTATGAGCACCGATATGACAGTACTGATGCACTAGCGTGTAACCAGACAAAATAGCCCAATCACCAATATGCACATGCCCAGCAAGGGCTGTATTATTGACCAAAATACAATGATTACCCACTACGCTATCATGACCAATATGTGCATAAGCCATAATTAGGTTGTGATCACCAATGGTTGTTTCATCACGATCCTGTATGGTTCCGCGATGCATGGTGACGCCTTCACGGATAATATTATTGTCTCCAATAACTAAACGCGTTGGCTCACCTTTGTATTTACGGTCTGGCGTGTCTTCACCCAAACTTGCGAACTGATAAATGCGGTTATTACAGCCGATACGAGTTGGTCCTTTAATAATAACATGTGGACCTATAACGCAACCTGCGCCAATTTCCACATTAGGACCAATAATACTCCAAGGGCCAATTTCTACATCATCTGCAATCTTTGCAGAGGGGTCGATAATCGCACGCTCATCAATTCGACTCATAGTTGACGTTCCGCACAGATAATTTCAGCAGAGCAAACTAATGTGTCATCCACACTGGCTTGACATTCAAACTTCCAAATACCACGTTTGGCACTTAAAAACTTTGCATCTAATTTTAAGCGATCGCCTGGCACTACTGGTTGGCGAAAGCGTAACTTATCTGAGCCAACAAAATAATACAATGTGCCTTTTTGGGCTGTCGCATCCATCATGCGAAACCCTAATACACCAGCAGCTTGAGCCATGGCTTCAACAATTAACACTCCTGGCATAATAGGATGCTCAGGAAAATGCCCATTAAAGAAAGGCTCATTTATGGTCACATTCTTATAACCACAAATGGTCTTTTCTTCTAGATCAATATCTGTGATTCGATCTACCAACAAAAATGGATAACGATGTGGTAATAGTTGACGAATCTCGTTAACGTCCATCATTTAGCAAAAGCCTTATTCAAAATAAGCACAAAACGTGCACAAAGCCCTAGAACAACAAAACACCAGCTTCTAATCTTTATCTACTGCTTTAGCTTGTTGTTTTTCCAACGAGCGAATGCGTTTAGCCATATCATCTAACTGACGGAAGCGTACGGCATTTTTCTTCCACTCAGCTGCAGGCTGCATAGCAGTTCCAGAGGAGTAAGCACCTGGTTCTGTAATCGAGTGTGTAACCATAGTCATACCAGTTACAAAAACCCCATCACATAACTCAATATGCCCCACTAATCCAACGCCACCAGCTAACATACAATGTTGACCGATTTTAGCGCTTCCTGAAATACCAACACAAGCAGCCATTGCTGAGTGATCACCAATTTGCACATTATGTGCAATTTGGATTTGGTTATCTAATTTGACGCCATTGCCAATTAAGGTATCGCTTAGCGCACCACGATCAATTGTGGTGTTAGCGCCAATCTCCACATCATCGCCAATAGTGACACCGCCAATTTGTGCGATTTTATGCCAAGCACCTTGTTCTTTAGCAAAACCAAAACCTTCACCACCAATCACTGCACCGCTTTGAATAACAACACGATCACCAATGGTAACATCGTGATAAAGTGTCACTCGTGGCGCCAGCCAGCCATCAGCACCAATCACGGTACGCGCACCTATAACAGAGTGAGGGCCTATATAAGTGTTTTCACCAACAACAGCGCCTTCTTCAATTACTACTCCAGCAGCAATACTTGCAGTAGCAGCAATTTGCGCGCTTTTTGCAATCACAGCTGTTGAGTGAATACCAGCAACGGCTTTAGGTTTTGGATCAAATAGGTGTGACAGTTTAGCAAAAGCTAAATAAGGATTGTCGATAATTAAAGCATTACCGACAAACTGCTGTGCATCCTGCGCATTTAAAATAACAGCGCCAGCTTGTGTACTATCTAATTGCTTACGGTATTGTGGGTTTGCCAAAAAGCTAATATGTGACGCATCAGCCTCTTGCAAGGTCGAAAGACCGCTAACAATAAAATCAGCGGAGCCTTTAAGCTCCGCTGATAAAAACTCAGCTAATTCGCCAAGTGAATATGATTTTTGAGTATCCATTATTAACGAGTTTGATTCATTTTCTCAATAACACGTAAAGTGATGTCATATTGTGGCTTAACATCAACAACAGCAGCACTATCAATCACCAAATCGTATTTACCCGCTTTGATAATAGATTCAACAGCACTATCTAGTTTTGGTTTAAGCACTTGTAGCATGTCACGATCAGCAATAGCTTTAGCTTCGTTTAACTCTTTAGATTGAAACTGGAAATCACGTGCTTTTTGTTTGAACTCAAGCTCTAAACGCTCAGCGTCAGCTTGTTTCATTTTATCGCCTTCTTTGGCTAAACGATCTTGAATACGTCTAGCATCATCTTCTAGTTTTTTCAGTTTGTTTAACTGAGGACCAAATTTACGCTCAGAGTCTACTGCATATTTTTTTGCAGCGTCTGATTCTAGTAGTGCCATTTGATAGTTCAATACGGCAATTTTCATTTCTGCAAAAGCTGGAATTGCAAAAAAACTCATCGCTAAAATACAAATTTGCGTCAATTTACGCATGACTTACTCCTGTTACCTGCTTTTTGTGCAAAGCAATTTCAATAGTTTTAAAACGTTTGACCCAATGAGAATTGGAATACCTGAGTTTCTGAATTTTTTGGTTTTTTCACTGGCATACCTAAGCTAAAGCTTAGTGGACCTAGTGCTGTTACCCATGTTAAACCCACACCAACTGAGCTGGCTAGATTATTTGCACGAATATTACAACCTACTTCACCGCGATCTTTCTGCGCTTTACTGCAGTTAGTATCAAACACATTACCAACATCCCAGAATACCACTGTACGTAATGATTGCTGATCCTTCACAAATGGCGTTGGTACAATTAGTTCTACACCACCTTGGATCAAGACGTTACCACCAAAAGGTAGCGGATCTTGGTCTGGATCTTGGTTCATACCATTACGACCACGGAATGCTGTGCTGCGAGGTCCTAAAGTGCTGTCTTTAAAGCCGCGTACAGAACCAAAGCCGCCCGCATAGTAATGCTCATAGAATGGCATTTTATTGGTACTGCCGTAGCCGTCACCATAACCTAGTTCAGTATGGAAACGCAGTGCATAGTTCTCTGATAATGGTTTAAACACTTGGCCAAAGTAATCTAAACGATAGAACTTAAGATCACTCATAGGCACTGACACTTCAGCCGACAAGCTTTGCGAATGCCCACGTGTAGGCATTAGCCCACGATTGAGTGTTGACTGTGACCAACCAGCAGACACCTTGTAGTTAGTGAAGCTTTTACCTTCTTTTTCCATGAAGTCATAAATTTCTTCAACAGTATACTTACCAGTTTTAAGCGTATCTTTTTGTACAGAAGCACCAAAATTCAAGCGTGATGTTTCACTAATGGGATAACCCAAATTAACCCCAGCGCCATAACTATCAATAGAGTAACTAGACACATCATAGTTTAACTTATCGTAGTTTGTTTCACGATAAAACATGTTGTAACCCAGACTAACGCCATCATCAGTCCAATAGGGGTTTAAGAAACTAAAGTTATAGCTACTTTGATATTCACTACGTGTTAGCCCCATGCTTACTTGGTTACCCGTACCAAGGAAGTTACTTTGGCTAATGGCACCGCCCAAAATCATACCTGCGTTCTGAGCAAAACCAATACTGGCTGTGATGCTACCTGATGGCTGCTCTTCAACTTCAAAGTTGACATCAACCTGATCGTCGGCACCTGGTACAGCCGGTGTTTCCACGGTAATATTTTTAAAATAACCTAAGCGCTCTAAACGTGTTTTAGATTGATCAATCAAATAAGTAGAAGCCCAGCCACCTTCCATTTGACGCATTTCACGACGCAATACTTCATCTTCTGTTTTCGTATTGCCACGAAAGTTAATACGGTTAACATAAGCACGCTTACCAGGATCAACCACATAGGTTAGGCTCACTGTATTATCTTCAGCGTGTGGCTCTGGAATGGCATTTACATGAGCAAAGGTATAGCCTTCATTACCTAAACGTCGGGTAATTAAGTCATTTGTTGTAGTCATCACTTTACGTGAAAATACCTGCCCTGGCTGGGTCAAAATCAAGCCACGAACTTCATCTTCTGGAACCTTTAAGTCACCTGTTAACTTAATATCACGGATGCGGTAACGCTCGCCTTCATCAATATTAACAGTGATATAAACATTCTTTTTATCAGGCGTGATGGAAACTTGAGTCGAGATGATATCCATATTGATATAACCGCGATCTAAGTAATAAGAACGTAAGCGCTCTAAGTCACCTGATAGTTTTTCACGAGCATATTTATCGTCATTTTTAATAAATGACATCCAGTTTTTGGTTTTCAGCTCAAATAGATCTATTAAATCTTCATTGGAGAAAACATTATTTCCAACAATATTAATATGCTGAATAGATGCAACTGAGCCTTCATTAATTTTCACTTTAATAGCAACACGGTTACGTGGCTGCTCAACTACTTCTGTTTCAATACTGGCTGAGTAACGCCCTTGAGCAACATATTGGCGCTGTAGCTCATTACGCACACCTTCTAAAGTGGCACGCTGGAATATTTCACCTTCAGCTAGACCAGACTGCTTTAAACCTTTAAGCAAGTCTTCTTTTTTAATTGCCTTATTGCCCTCAATATCTAAGCTAGAAATTGATGGGCGCTCAAGCACGGTAATGACTAATACATCGCCATCACGTCCCAGCTGAATATCCTGAAAGTAGCCTGTTTTAAACAAAGCACGTGTTGTTTCCACTAACACTTTGTCATCAACGTTATGTCCTACATCTAACGGTAGCGCAGCAAAAACACTACCCGAAGAGATACGTTGTAAGCCGTTTACACGAATATCAGAGACGGTGAAGGAAGCAGCGTGAACCTCACCGATCATCAAAGCGGATATTACCGCAGGAAGCAGCAGACGTTTCATGAAGTCCTTTCTATTATTCAAGGGTTAAGTACTGCTGCAAAATACAGCAGTCACACACAATTTTACAAGCGGGTGATGTCATTAAAAATCGCCAAGACCATAACACCCAAGACTAAAGTGATACCAATTTGCATACCCCACACCTGAATCCTCTCAGGCACTGGACGTCCGCGTAGCCATTCAATGGTGTAAAACAATAAATGCCCACCATCAAGCACTGGAATAGGTAACAAATTTAACACGCCTAAGCTAACACTTAAGAAAGCTAAAAAGCGCAAGAAGCTAGATAGTCCCACCTCTGCAGTGCTACCTGCCACTTTAGCAATGGTTATAGGTCCACTCAAGTTTTTTACCGAAAGCTGACCTAAAATCATTTTTTTCATGGAGACAACCGTCATTACTGTTGTCCCCCAAGTATCAGAAGCTGCTTTAGCTAAAGCATCAATGGGGCCATAGCTGACACGCTGGATCATTTCCTCTGGTATGTCTTTTGCAGGCTTAGGTGCAGCACCTAAAAAGCCTTTATCTTCAGCATTACGCGCTAATAATACAGAGACTTGAATCGTTCGACCATCACGCAAAACCTCAAGTATGACAGGCTGCTCAGGAAGCTGATGAATTTTACCGACCAACTCCATCCAGTGATTTACTCTCTGCTGATTAATCGCAAGAATAGTATCGCCAACTTCTAAGCCAGCCTGATCAGCTGGGCTACCTTTTTGTACTTCCGCCAATATTGAAGGAACTACTGGCAACCATGGGCTCCAGCCAAAATCACGAATTGGATCTGGATCATCAGCTCCTTTTAACCAACCATTTAATGCAATTTGATAACGACGTTCTGTAGCGTTCTGTAGATCTCGCGTGGTAATTTCAATATCACCTTGTTCACCAATGCGCTGCAATAACTGCATACCTACATCGCCCCAACCCTGCACAGGCTTACCATCAATAGCTAGGATTTCTTGATTAGCCTGCATACCTGCTGAGTACGCTAAACTTGGCTTAGTAATATCTGCAATTACGGCTCTTAAACTTTCCGAGCCAAGCATAGCGATGATCCAAAATAGGAAGAAAGCTAGAATAAAGTTCGCAATAGGCCCTGCAGCCACAATAGCCATACGCTGTTTGACGGTCTTTTGATTAAAGGCTTGAGATTGCAATGCGCTTGGCACCTCTCCTTCACGCTCATCAAGCATTTTGACATAGCCGCCCAATGGAATCATGGCTACAACAAATTCAGTACCTTGTTTATCTTTCCAGCGAAACAAAGGTGAGCCAAAACCTACAGAAAAGCGTAATACCTTTACACCACAACGCCGAGCTACCCAAAAATGCCCAAACTCATGGAATGTAACCAAGACACCTAACGCAACTAGGGTGCCAAAGATCATATAAAGACTGCTTGTCATTGACTATTAGTACTCCATTAACCATTGATGAGCTGCATCACGAGCCTGCTTATCAGCCTGCAAAACAGCTGCCAAGCTATCTGCTTGAGCAATAGAAACCTGTTGCAATACAGCATCTATTAATTGGGGTATCTGAGTAAAGCTAATTTTTTCATCTAAAAATGCTGCCACTGCTATTTCATTAGCTGCATTTAATACTGCTGGAGCGGTTCCACCTAGCTCAAACGCTTTTCTGGCTAAGCGCAAGCAAGGAAACACTTGCTCATCTGGTTGGTAAAAATCAAAGCGTGCTATCTGAAAAATATCTAAAGGCTGAACTCCAGAAGTAATGCGCTGCGGCCACGCCATAGCCTGCGCAATTGGAGTGCGCATATCTGGGTTACCTAATTGAGCCAAGACAGAACCGTCTACATAGTCAACCATAGAGTGAATAACACTTTGCGGGTGCACGACAACTTCGATTTGTGAAGGCTTAGCATCAAATAACCAACAGGCTTCTATCAGCTCTAAACCTTTATTCATTAAGGTGGCCGAGTCAACTGAGATTTTCCGTCCCATTGACCAATTAGGATGCTTACAAGCTTGCTCTGGCGTAATATCAGAAAAGGTATCGGGATCACGCTGACGAAAAGGCCCGCCCGATGCTGTTAACAAAATACGACGAACACCAATTTGCTGTAAACCTTGCTGATAGTTAGCAGGCAGCGATTGGAAAATCGCATTATGTTCGCTATCAATAGGCAGTAAAATAGCACCCGATTTTTTTACTTCTTGCATAAACAAAGCCCCTGTCATCACAAGTGCTTCTTTATTGGCTAACAGTATTTTTTTCCCTGCTTTTACACCCGCCAGAGTAGGCGCCAAGCCAGCTGCACCTACGATAGCCGCCATAACCATATCAACCTGAGGGTGTGCGGCAACAAAATCCAAGCCCTCAGCGCCGTGTAAGACCTGTGTGTCAACCAGCTGTGCTTGCAACTTTAGTGCTGCCGCTTCACTGGCGACAACGGCATAAGCAGGCTTGAACTTCAAGCAAAGGCTAAGTAGATCATCTACCCGTGTATTAGCTGTCAGCGCAAACACTTTATAACGCTCAGAATGTTGCTCAATTACGCTTAAGGTTGAGCTACCTATTGAACCTGTAGCGCCTAAAACAGTAATTTGCTGGATTTTTTCTACCACTTACGCGCCCCATCCTGCCAAAACGAGTAACAATACAAACACTGGAACGGCAGAGGTAATACTGTCAACACGATCTAAAATCCCACCATGACCCGGCAATAAATTACTGCTGTCTTTAATACCTGAGTGGCGCTTAAACATGCTTTCTGTTAAATCACCAATAATTGAAATGGCAACTACAATAGCCGCCCCCAGTATCATCACAGGCAAGCTTGCAATCGCTAAATCGCGCCATAATGCATAGCTTATAACTACGGCCACACTAATAACTAAACCACCAATAGCCCCTTCCCAGCTTTTGCCAGGGCTCACTTGCGGGGCTAACTTGCGCTTACCAATAGCTTTACCAACAAAATAAGCACCTATATCAGCCATCCACACCATCAGCATAACAGCTAAGATTAACCAGTTTGCTTGAGGCATTTGTTTAAGTAACACCAAGCCTTGCCATGCAGGAACCAATACCAACAAGCCAATTAGCAAGCTACCTAAGCTGCCGCCCCATGCCACGGTTGATTTGGGAAAAGTTAGTACCATAACTATGGCTGCAATCCACCAAACCGTTGCCAAATAAATAATAGGCTTAGCTAAACTAGGCAACAAATACAACAATGACATCAATACAGCCACTAAGGCGGCATAAGCAACTCTTACATCCTGCGCTTTAATGCCCGCCAATGCGGCCCATTCCCAAGCACCTAAAGTAATAACAGCGCCAATAAATAAGGCAAAAAAGATGCCTTCAAGATAAAAAAAGCCTAGTAAAGCTAAAGGTAACAACCATAAAGCAGTTAAAATACGTTGCTTAAGCATGCGCTATTCTCCAGCTTCTATTTGCTCACTTGTTTTGCCAAATCGACGTTGGCGAGTCGCAAAGTCAGCTAGTGCTTCCTGCATGGCTTGATGTTTAAAATCAGGCCAGAGCAAGTCTGAAAAGTATAATTCTGCATACGCAAACTGCCACAACATAAAGTTGCTAATGCGGCGTTCACCGCCAGTGCGAATACATAAATCAGGTAAAGGTTGCTCATTTGTTGTTAAACAACGCTGTAGCAACTGGCAAGAGATATCCTCTGCCTGCAAATGCCCGGCCTGCACCTCTTTGGCGAGGCGCTGAGCCGCTTGAACTATATCCCACTGCCCGCCATAGTTGGCAGCTATTTGCAACATCAGCCCCGTATTATTAGCGGTTAGCTTTTCAGCTTCTGCAATAGCATTTTGCAAATCGCAGTGAAAGCGAGAACGCTCACCTATAATACGTAAGCGGATATTGTTTTTATTTAGCTTTTTGACTTCATTGCGAAGCGCCCATAAAAACAAATCCATTAAAGCGCCCACCTCATCCAACGGGCGCTGCCAGTTTTCACTAGAAAAGGCGAAAAGCGTTAATACTTCAACATGTTGCTGAGCACAGACTTCCACCACAGCGCGAACAGCATCAACACCTGCTTTGTGGCCAGCAACGCCGGGCAAAAAGCGTTTTTTTGCCCAGCGATTATTACCATCCATGATAATTGCCACATGACGCGGTCCACTACTACTTGGACCTAGCGTACTTTTACTCATGTGTTAGCTCCGCTGCTAAACTGCCATTAAGTCAGTTTCTTTTCCTGCTAGCGCTTTATCTACTTCAGCGATAAAGCTGTCAGTGATTTTCTGAATTTCATCGCCAGCGCGGCGCTCTTCATCTTCACTGATTTCTTTTTCTTTAACTAAGTCTTTAATGCTGGCTAAAGCGTCACGGCGAATGTTACGCACAGCAACACGCGCATTTTCAGCTTCTTGACGCGCTTGTTTGGTATAGCCTTTACGTGTTTCTTCAGTCAGCGCTGGCATAGGCACACGAATAGTAGTACCTGCTGTTGCTGGGTTTAAACCCAAATCAGACATCATAATGGCTTTTTCTACGGCTTGAATCATGCTTTTATCAAACACAGTCAGCGCCAAAGTGCGAGAGTCTTCAGTTACCACATTAGCTACTTGACGTAAAGGAGTGTCAGAGCCGTAGTAAGAAACCATAATGCCATCAAGGATACTTGGATGTGCACGACCTGTACGAATCTTGGCAAATGCATGCTCTAAAGATTCTAAAGATTTCTGCATGCGCTGCTGCGCATCCTTTTTGATCTCATTGATCATTATGCTGTCTCCTCTATCAGTGTGCCCTCAGTACCACCAATAACGGTATTGAGCAATGCACCTGGTTTATTCATATTAAATACGCGAAGTGGCATTTTATGGTCGCGACATAAACAAATTGCAGTTAAATCCATGACTTCTAGTTTACGGTCTAATACTTCGTCATAGGTTAGGCGATCGAATTTTTCAGCGTCGGCATTTTTAAATGGGTCGGCGGTATATACGCCATCTACTTTAGTGGCTTTTAGTACAACATCAGCACTAATTTCGATACCGCGCAAGCAAGCAGCTGAATCTGTGGTAAAAAATGGATTACCTGTGCCCGCTGAGAAAATAACCACTTCACCTTTTTTAAGATGAATCAGCGCCTTACGACGATCGTAATGGTCAGTCACACCCACCATTGAGATGGCCGACATTACTTGTGCGGGAATATTTGATCTTTCCAATGCATCGCGCATGGCTAACGCATTCATTACCGTTGCTAGCATTCCCATATGGTCGCCCGTTACGCGATCCATGCCAGCGGCAGATAATGCTGCACCACGGAATAGATTACCACCCCCGATAACCAACCCCACTTCTACACCAATACCCACTAATTGACCAATTTCAAGCGCCATTCGATCCAATACTTTTGGATCAATACCGAAATCCTCAGATCCCATCAGCGCTTCACCGCTAAGTTTGAGCAGAATTCGCTTATAACGTGGCGCGCGACCACCTTCTTGCTGAGCCATGATTCTCTCCCGCGGCATTTCATTTGTTCTATGGCCGTATCTGACCATAGTTTAAATCGTTAGTGCAGTCTAAAGCTGCTTTTGTTTCTTTTATTTGGCAAAAAGGCTGCCCGCATATACGGGCAGCCTTTTTTATATCACACCATAGGTGCTTATTTTTTAGCAGCTGCCAATTGCGCTTCTACTTCAGCAGCAAAGTCAGTTTCTGCTTTTTCAATGCCTTCACCCACTTCAAAACGAGTGAAAGAGATAATTTCAGCACCTGCTTTCTTCGCTAAATCGCCCACTTTAACTTCAGGGTCTTTAACGAATGCCTGTTCAACCAAGCTTGCTTCTGCTAAGAATTTCTTGATGCGTCCAGCTACCATGTTTTCTACGATATTTGCTGGTTTGCCTTCAATTTTCTCTGCGTTTAATTGCAAGAAAATTTCTTTTTCTTTAGCAATAGCGTCTTCTGAAACCTGTTCAGAAGTTAGGAACTGCGGGTTTACGGCAGCAATATGCATAGCGATATCACGTGCTAACTCAGCATCACCACCTTTCAACTCAACCACTACACCAATACGGTGACCATGTAGATATGCGCCTAATACATCACCTTCAATACGAGCAATGCGGCGAATATTTACGTTTTCACCTGTTTTAGCAACCAAGGCTTCACGTGCACTTTCGCGCTCTGCAATTAATGGCGCAGCATCGGTGTAACCCTTATCAAATGCTTGATCAAGGCTTTCTTGTACGAAGCTTTTAAAGTCTTCTTGTAATGCTAAGAAGTCAGTTTGAGAGTTAACTTCGATTAGCGTTGCTACTTTACCGCAGTCAGAAACTTTAACTGCAATAGAACCTTCTGCAGCAATGTTGCCCGCTTTTTTAGCGGCCTTGATAGCACCAGAAGCGCGCATATCGTCAATTGCTTTTTCGATGTCACCGCCAGCAGCTTCAAGTGCTTTTTTGCAGTCCATCATACCTTGACCGGTACGCTCACGTAATTCTTTAACCAGAGCAGCAGTGATTTGTGCCATATCACAATCCTCTTTTAATCACTTGTACCACTCCAAATGGAACAGTACGAAATTTCAGGCAAAAAAGGGGCAGTCATTGCCCCTTTTTCAACCAGTTTAGAAACCAGACTCAGTTCGTTAAAACTTAGGCTTCTTCGCTAGCTACTTCAACAAACTCTTCAGCAGTAGTTGCGCTACCTTTACGAGCGCGAATTACTGAGTCAGCCACTGCACCTAGGTACAATTGTACTGCACGGATTGCGTCGTCGTTACCAGGGATGATGAAGTCAATACCTTCAGGGCTGCTGTTAGTATCCACAACACCAATTACTGGAATGCCTAGCTTGTTAGCTTCACACACAGCGATACGCTCGTGATCAACGTCAATTACGAACATAACGTCTGGAAGACCACCCATATCCTTGATACCACCTAAGCTACGCTCTAGTTTCTCAAGATCACGGCTGCGCATTAGCGCTTCTTTCTTAGTTAATTTATCGAAAGTACCATCTTGAGATTGAACTTCAAGCTCGCGTAGACGTTTGATAGAAGCACGGATAGTTTTGTAGTTAGTCAACATACCGCCTAACCAACGATGGTCAACGTATGGCATACCACAACGTGTTGCTTCTTCTTTAACGATTTTGCTTGCAGAGCGCTTAGTGCCTACAAACAGAATTTTGTTTTTAGCAGCTGCCTTTTTTTCAATAAAAGCAATAGCTTCTTTGAACATTGGCAAGGTTTTTTCAAGGTTGATGATGTGAATCTTGTTGCGCGCACCAAAAATGTACTTGCCCATTTTTGGGTTCCAGTAACGGGTTTGGTGACCAAAGTGCACGCCTGCTTTTAGCATATCGCGCATAGTTACGGCTTGAGTCATGTTCAATCCTTCAATGATTGGGTTAGGCCTCCACGTACCCCGCTTTTCAACCTATAAAGGCACCCAGAAAAACGTGTCGATACGTGTGTGGTATTTAATTAACTAAAAGCATTAGTACTTTTAGCGGCGCGATTTATACCATAAACAGCATAAATTATCTAGCGCTGGTTTTTATTTATTTGCTAAGCATCTAGGTTAGCTAACAACAAGAACCAAGACTTTCTGCTATGATAGTCCCCGTTTTTTGCTTTTAATGCTTGGGGCATATATGTCTAAATCTCCTGTTACGATCAAAACTGCTGATGAAATCGAAAAAATGCGCATCGCTGGTCGCCTTGCGGCAGACGTGCTAGAGATGATCACGCCTTATGTGAAAGTAGGTGTTACCACTGACGAGCTTAATCAGATTTGTCATGACTATATTGTCGATGAACAAAAAGCGATTCCAGCACCTTTGAATTATCACGGTTTTCCAAAATCCATCTGCACTTCTATCAACCATGTCGTATGTCATGGCATTCCAAATGATAAGCCATTAAAAAATGGTGACATCATGAATATCGATATTACTGTGATTAAAGATGGCTTTCATGGCGACACCAGTAAAATGTTTTTAGTGGGCGATACGCCTGAATGGGCAAATAACTTATGCCAAGTAACGCAAGACAGCCTGTATAAAGCTATTGAATTAGTTCGTCCTGGTACGCATTTAGGCGATATTGGCGAAGTTATTCAAAAATACGCTGAAGCTAAAGGTTTCTCCGTCGTACGTGATTATTGTGGCCATGGTATTGGCCAAGTTTTCCACGAGGAACCACAGGTATTGCACTATGGCAAAGCAGGTACTGGGCTAGAGTTAAAAGAAGGGATGATTTTTACGATAGAGCCTATGCTTAACCAAGGCCGTTATGAAACACGCTTGCTAGGTGACGGTTGGACAGCTATTACTAAAGACAGGAAGCTATCTGCACAATGGGAACACACTATTCTAGTCACTGCTGATGGCTATGAAGTTTTAACCTTACGTAACGAAGAAACCTTCCCTCGCACTAACCATAAATAACCCAAAGAGGCTTGCTATGTTGCCACGCGATTTACAACTGTTTGATGAGCAACGCTTTATTACACAACTTCGCGAAAACCCCAGTAACATAGCAGTCTTTAAACAAACATTAGAGCATGCCCGTCTTGTTTTGGATCAACGCTTTTTAGACAATCAAGATATTGAGCAGATTATTCGCTCAAGAGCATGGCTAATTGATCAAATTTTGCGTTTTGCATGGCGCCAATTTGCGTGGTCATGCGGTGATCATCCTTCTTGCACTCTTAGCCTAAATGCAGTTGGCGGTTATGGCCGTGCTGAGCTACATCCTTATTCAGATATTGATGTACTTATCTTATTAGAACATGAGCAATACCAAACTCTAAAAGAACCTATTAGTCAGTTCATTACTTTCCTTTGGGATATTGGGTTAGATGTTGGGCATAGCGTGCGCACTATTCGAGAATGCACAGAGGAAGCACGCAATGACCTTACTGTCATCACTAACCTTATAGAGTCGCGTACTCTTTCTGGTAACACTGAATTATTGTGTCGTTTAAAAACCTGTATTTCATCCGAATACATGTGGGATAGCCGTGAGTTTTTTCTAGCCAAACGTCAAGAACAACAAGAGCGCCATTTTAAGTTTAATGATACTGAATACAATCTAGAGCCTAATGTCAAAAGCTCTCCTGGTAGTTTACGTGATATCCAAACCGTACTTTGGGTAGCGCATCGTCACTTTGGTATGACACATTTAGAAACGCTGTCTAACCCTGGCTTCCTCACTGAAAGTGAATATCGCCTTTTATCAAAGGCACGGGCATTTTTATGGCGTGTACGTTACGCGCTACATATGCTAGCTGGGCGCGAAGAAGACCGTTTACTTTTTGAGTACCAACGTAAAATTGCCGACTTATTTGGCTATAACGATACCAATGCTAAGCAAGCCATTGAGCAGTTTATGCAAAAGTATTACCGTGTAGTAATGGGTATTGCTGAGCTATGCGAACTAATCAACCAATACCTTGAAGAAATCATTTTACGTAACCCAGATGACGAAAAAGTAGAAGAGCTCAATCGTCGCTTTCAAATCAGGGATGGCTATATTGAAGCACGTAATATTAACGTCTTTAAGCACTCTCCTTTTGCTATCTTAGAAATTTTTGTACTGTTAGCACAACACCCAGAAATTAAAGGGGTGCGCGCCAAAACTATTCGCTTACTACGCGACGCTCGCCAATTGATTGACGAAAACTTCCGTCAAGATTTACGTAATACCAGCTTATTTATTGAATTATTTAAGTGCCGTGAAGGTATCCATATGAACCTTCGACGGATGAATCGTTACGGCATCTTAGGTCGCTATCTTCCCGAGTTTGGAAAAATCGTTGGGCAGATGCAACATGACCTTTACCATATTTATACTGTTGATGCGCACACGCTCAACCTAGTCAAACATTTACGCAAGTTACGCCACGCCGACTATGCTGAAAAGTTCTCGCTTGCCAGTGCTATTATGGCGCGTCTTTCTAAGCCCGAGCTTATCTACCTTGCTGGCCTTTATCATGACATCGGAAAAGGCCGCGGTGGCAATCATTCTGAACTAGGGGCCATTGATGCTGAAGCTTTTTGTATACGCCACCATTTACCCAGTTGGGATACACGCCTAATTGTATGGTTAGTAAAAAACCATTTAATAATGTCAGCTACGGCTCAGCGTAAAGATATTACGGACCCACAAGAAATTCATAACTTTGCGCTATTAGTAGGAGACCAAACTCGCCTTGATTACTTATACGTCTTAACTGTAGCTGATATCAATGCGACCAACCCTACATTATGGAATTCTTGGCGCGCCCAACTACTGCGCCAACTTTATAGCGAAGCACGCCGTGCTTTACGTCGTGGTTTAGAGAACCCATTAGAACCAGAAGAACTCATTCAAACACGCCAAAGCACAGCATTAAGCTTATTAGCGGCCGAAGGCATTGCTGTTACTGATATCAATCGCCTTTGGGGGCACCTAGGCGACGATTACTTCTTACGCCATAGTGCTGGCGATATTGCCTGGCATACGCAAGCTATTTTAGAACATGGCGATATGAATGCTCCTTTAGTAGCTGTACGTGAAAGCAGCCAACGGGGTTTTGATGGTGGCACACAGATTTTCATTTACGCACCTAATCGCAATGATTTTTTTGCTGCGACGGTAGCCACCCTTGATCAACTTAATTTAAGTACTCAAGATGCCCGTATCATCACTTCAAATGAATTCACTATCGAGACCTATATAGTGCTAGATCTGGATGGTGAACGTATTGGCGATAACCCTGAACGCTGTCAACGTATCCAAACTGAGCTAACCAATGCCCTAAAAGATGTGGATTACCCTTCTATTATCCAACGTCGTGTGCCACGTCAACTCAAGCACTTTGCTTTTACCCCTATGATCACTATTCACAATGACACCCAGCGCCCGCATACCGTTATTGAGGTTATTGCACCTGATCGTCCTGGTTTTTTAGCGCGTGTTGGAAATATTTTCTTAGACTTTAACTTATCACTG
Source organism: Pseudomonas sp. F1_0610 (assembly GCF_047470865.1). Taxonomy (NCBI): domain Bacteria; kingdom Pseudomonadati; phylum Pseudomonadota; class Gammaproteobacteria; order Pseudomonadales; family Pseudomonadaceae; genus Pseudomonas; species Pseudomonas sp. F1_0610. The sequence goes on along the minus strand of NZ_JAZDRH010000016.1, from coordinate 58,887 downwards.
GTAAGCGCCAAAATCATTACACTAGGTGAACGTGTAGAGGACGTTTTCTTTATTATTGATAAAGATGGGCAACCTTTATCTGATCCCAAGATTTGCCAAGCATTACAAGATGCCATGGTGGCGCAGTTATCTACTGAAGGAAAGGGTAGTCCAAGCAGTATTCATTTGATTTAAGGAGTTCGCATGTTTGAACCATTGCATGTCATGTTAGTAGGCTTGATATTCGCCTTTGCTTTAATGATTTTAGGCTACTCATGGCGCCACAAAAAATGGGGCATCATTTTATTAACCCTCGGCATTATTTGCATGTTTGGCTCTATTGCTTATCGCATTCACATTGCAACGAGTTTATAGGGAGCTTACATGTTAACTATTTACGGCATTAAAGCCTGCGACACCATGAAAAAAGCGCAAACATGGCTAACAGAACATAACCTAGCTTTTGAATTTCACGATTATAAGAAACAAGGAATTGATCAGGCACACCTTGAACAATGGTGTAATGAACATGGCTGGGAAAAGATCCTTAACCGCCAAGGTACCACTTTTCGCAATCTCACTGACGAACAAAAGGCCGACCTTGACCAGGAAAAAGCGATTCGTTTAATGCTCGCCCAACCATCTATGATCAAACGCCCTGTGCTTGATTTAGGCACAAAGACGCTGGTTGGCTTTAAACCAGATACCTACCAAGCTCACCTTGCTACTTAAGATATACTGCACTGCGCTTTTTTTTGCTAAGGAACAACCTATGTCAACTACTCTTTTTAGCCTAGCCTTTGGCCTTGGAACTCATAACCAACAAGAGCAATGGCTAGAGGTTTTCTACGCTCAGCCCGTACTTAACCCAGCCACAGAGCTAATAGCCAAGGTCAAAAAAGTACTAGGTTACTCCGGAGGCAATCAAATTATTCGTTTTGATTGTGAACAAGCATCTGATCTTGCTCACGCTCTACGTTATATCGATCCTGCACAAAGTGCCTTACTAGTACGCTTAGCAGAAAGCCACCGCCCAACAGTAGCTACTATTTTAGCCAACGACAGCGCGCCTTCTTCTGTACCAGAAGCCTACCTTAAGTTGCATCTTATTTCTCACCGTTTGGTTAAACCTCATGAAGTTGACTTAACAGGTCTTTTCTCTGTATTACCCAATGTAGCTTGGACAAACATTGGCGCAGTTGACCTAACTGAGCTACCAGCTTACCAGCTAGAAGAACGTATTAAAGATAGGGCATTAGAAGTCTTCTCAGTAGATAAGCTACCTAAAATGTGTGATTACGTTGTGCCTACGGGTGTTCGCATTGCTGACGCTACTCGCGTGCGTCTTGGTGCCTATATTGGCGAAGGTAGCACCATTATGCATGAAGGTTTTGTCAATTTTAATGCTGGCTGTGAAGGCCCTAATATGATTGAAGGACGTATTTCAGCTGGTGTAATGGTTGGTAAAAACGCTGACTTAGGCGGTGGTTGCTCAACTATGGGCACTTTATCTGGCGGCGGTAAGGCTGTTATTAGCGTAGGTGAACAATGCCTTATTGGGGCTAATGCTGGTATAGGTATCAGCTTAGGCGCTCGTTGTACCGTAGAAGCTGGCTTATACGTTACTGCTAGCAGCAAAATTATTCTTCCTGAAAAAGCCAACCAAGTAGTAAAAGGTGCTGATATTTCTGGGCAAGATGATTTACTATTGCGCCGCAATTCATTAACAGGTGCGATTGAGTGCCTCACTAATCGTCAAGCCATTACGCTTAACGAACAACTCCATAAAAACTAATAGTTTTAGCGCCGTTAACGCGGCGCTTTTAGGTACAACACATGCTTCTCAGCTCTGCTTGGCGTTCAGCTTTTCCTGGAATACAACACTTTACCCAACAGCAACAAATCTGGCTTGATAGCGCTGCCACAGCACAAAAACCTCAGGCTATGCTAGATGCCATACAAGCTCAGTATGCCAATGGCGTGGCCAATGTTCATAGGGCACAACATATTCCAGGTGAAACAGCGACTCGCGCCTTTGAAAACGCACGTGAAGATATTGCTCAGTTTTTTGATGCACCTAGCCAACAGATAATTTTTTGTAAAAGCACAACGGAAGCTATTAATTTAATTGCCTATAGTTTAGAAACTTTATTTACTAAAGACGATGAAATTGCTATTAGTGCTGCTGAACACCATGCCAATCTATTACCTTGGCAACAGCTAGCGCAACGCAAGCAATTAAAGCTGGTTGTACTTCCCCTTTTACCATCAGGTGCCATAGACTTAAATCAAGCGGCACAACTGATTACCTCTCGTACACGGCTAGTCGCCTTTAGCCCTTTATCTAATGTTATTGGGCATCTGCAAGATCCGCAGCCACTCTTAGCACTAGCCAAGCAACAAGGCGCATTAACCTTAATCGACGGTGCACAACTAAGCGCACATCAAGCAATTTCACTTCGTCAACTGGAACCTGATTTTTATACTTGTTCTGCACATAAAGTATACGGCCCAGATGGCTTGGGTATTTTATATGCCAGCCAAAATGCATTAGTACATATGCAGCCTTGGCAATTTGGTGGTGAAATGGTCAAGTTATGTGATTTTCACAGCGCACAGTTTATGCCTGCCCCGCTAGGCTTTGAAGCCGGCACTCCTAATATTACTGGCGCTATTGCGTTTGCTGCCAGTTTAAACTGGCTGAAAGCCCAAGATAATCTCGCTATTAAACAGCATGAACAAACATTGCACCAACAACTTCTTGACGGTTTAAAGCAGCGTAGCTATATCAAACTTATTGGTGAGCCTAATTGTGCTTTAGCGAGCTTTTCAATCCCGCAAATACATACGGCAGATGTGGCTATGCTCTTAGGCGAACAAGGCATTGCGGTACGTGCTGGACATCACTGTGCCATGCCACTAATGCAGTATTTGGACATCAATGGCGCCTTGCGCGTATCGTTAGCCCTGTACAATGATAGTCAAGATTTAACGGCTTTCTTTACAGCATTGGACAATGCCGTTGATATGTTGCTATGAGACTTTCAACACTCGCACAACAAACCCTTGATAACTTTGCCCAACAAGCAGGCTGGGAGCAACGCGCTCGCTTATTACTCCAGTATGCAGAGCAGCTGCCTGCATTGACTGAAAATGAGCAACACGCCGATAATCAAATACATGGCTGCCAAAGCCAAGTCTGGTTAGTCATTGATAATACCAACCCGCTAGCCTGCCGAATTAACTCGCCGGCGCGTTTATTAAAAGGGTTATTTGCACTTTTACTTATTCGCATTAATGGGCTTAACCCTACAGAGCTAACACAGTTAGACATTCATGACTGGTTTACTCAACTAGGACTCCAAAAGCAGCTTTCTCCATCACGTGCGAACGGACTCAATGCCGTGTACCAAGCGATTTTGCAGCAAGTTAATCGATAGCTTGCAGTAGTTTTTTAGGCATTTTAGCGGCTAGCTTTTCTACGGCTTTAGCGGCGGCTACAAAACCAAAACTGGCCGTAACCATAGTTACAGCACCAAAGCCACCTGCACAATCTAACTTTACACCTTCCCCAACAAAGCTTTTACTTTGACACACACCGCCATCAGGCTTGGGGTAGCGCAACTGTTCTGTTGAAAAGACACAAGGAACGCTGTAATGCCGCCCTGGGGTGCGCGAAAAACCATAATCTCTACGCAAAGTAGAACGCACCTTAGCCGCCAAAGGATCGTTATAGGTTTTATTTAAATCTATGACTTGTATTTGCGTAGGATCTATTTGTCCACCTGCACCACCTGTAGTAATAATGGGTATTTTACGGCGTTTGCACCAAGCGATCAGTGCTGCTTTGGCGGCCACACTATCAATACAATCAAGCACCATATCAAATTGCTCTGTGATATGCTCTGCCATGGTTTCACGTGTCACAAAATCAGCAATAGGATGCACTTGGCAATCGGGGTTAATTTGCGTAATTCGCTGCGCCATAACATCTACTTTCATTTGCCCTACTGTATCAGTGACAGCATGCAATTGGCGGTTCACATTAGTAATACAAATATCATCTAAATCAAATAAACTGATCTCACCAACCCCTGTACGCGCCAGCGCTTCAGCAGCCCACGAGCCCACACCACCAATGCCTACCACTGCCACATGAGCATTTTGTAAATAGTGCACAGCCTGATTACCATATAAACGAGCAATACCACCAAAGCGCTGATCAAACATAAATTTTCCTCATACAAAGCGGCGCCAGTATAAATTGATTTACAAAAAAACTCAGGCAAAACAGACAGTCTTTTCGCTTTGCTTTAGTATGTTGTTTTTATTCAATATGAAACCCCATTATGTCTAGCGAACTTTCACCCACACTCGCGCTGGCATTTGAGCTGATTGCGCGCCCTTCGGTTACTCCAGATGATCAAAACTGCCAACAAATACTAGCTCAGCGCCTAGCCAAACAAGGCTTTACCAATGAGTTTATGCGCTTTGCTGAAGTGGACAACCTATGGTCCATTCGCGGCAGTCAAGGCCCTGTATTATGTTTTGCTGGACATACGGATGTAGTACCTACAGGCCCTATAGAGCAATGGGAGACAGCGCCTTTCTCACCGGTTATAGATGAGAAAGGTATGTTACGTGGACGCGGTGCAGCCGACATGAAAGGCAGTATTGCCAGCATGTTAGTCGCCATTGAGCGCTTCGTTGCTGACTACCCTAATCATAATGGCCAAATCGCGCTATTAATCACCAGCGATGAGGAAGGTCCTGCCATACATGGCACTAAAGCCGTTGTCGAAAAACTGCGTGAACGCCAGCAAAAAATGGATTGGTGTATTGTAGGTGAACCTTCTAGCTCTAACACCTTAGGCGATATAGTCAAAAACGGACGGCGAGGTTCTCTTGGCGCACACTTAATCATTAAAGGAAAACAAGGTCATGTTGCCTACCCTCAGTTAGCGCGCAACCCTATCCATCTTGCGCTACAAGCCTTAGCTGAACTCAGCCAAACACACTGGGATGATGGCAATGCGTTTTTTCCTCCTACCAGCCTACAAATTTCTAATATTAATGGCGGTACTGGTGCAACCAATGTTATTCCAGGTGAACTGCACATTGATTTTAATTTACGCTTCTCCACAGAAAATACAGCTGAAACCCTTAAACGTAAAATTCTAGCGATTTTCGATAAGTATGCACTGGATTACAAAATTGCTTGGAATCTATCTGGTGAACCCTTTTTGACCAAACCTGGGGCCTTATTAAATGCCATTAGCCAAAGCATTAAGCAAGTAACAGGCATAGAAACACAAGCCAGCACTAGTGGCGGTACTTCTGATGGACGTTTTATCGCCACATTAGGTGCACAAGTGGTAGAATTAGGCCCGCTCAACGCAACCATTCATCAAACCAATGAACAGGTACGTGCAGAAGACCTTAACCTGCTTAGCGACATCTATTATTACACCCTTGTAAGGCTGCTTGCATGCTGATTTGCCCACTGTGTCATGATCCTTTAACTGCGCATGAGCACAGTTTAACCTGCTCTAACAACCACTGTTTCGACCAAGCCAAACAAGGTTATTACAATCTACTGCCTGTACAGCATAAAAATAGTCGCTCGCCAGGTGACAACCAAGAAATGGTATTAGCTCGCCGCGCTTTTTTACAAGCACAGCATTATCAACCACTGGCCCTGCGCCTTGCTCAATTAGCTGCAGATAAACAGCCTAAACATTGGGTAGATGTCGGTTGTGGTGAAGGCTATTACACTGACCAAATTTCACAACAACTACCGAGCAGCCAAGGTTACGCCTTAGATATCTCCCGCGATGCGGTTAAGCGCGCCAGCAAAGGTAATCCTAGTGTTACATGGATGGTTGCCAGCATGGCACGTATCCCTTTGGCAACTGATAGTTGCCAGGTTTTTACCAGCGTATTTAGCCCTCTAGATTGGCAAGAAGCGCAGCGTGTCTTAAGCCTTGGTGGTGGTTTACTACGCATGGGCCCCTGTCACGATCACCTTATTGAGTTACGCCGTAAACTCTATGATGAAGTTCGTCATTATGACGATGAAAAACACCTACAACTCATACCCAACGGTATGCAGCTCGAGCACAGCGAAGTGCTGCGTTATAACATCCTACTTGAGAGTGCAGAGGATCGTGCTAATTTATTAGCCATGACGCCTCATGGCTGGCGCGCCACCACGGAGCGGCGTAACGCTGTAATAAATCAGCCTTTAGCAGTAACTGTTGCCATTCGTTATGACTGGATTGTAAAACATGAGGAAGCTAACCATGCGCCAGCCTGATATTGAAATTTATATCAAAGATGCTCACCTAGCCAAAGTTAGCACATGGCTAGAAACTAGCCTGAACTGCACGCTTAAATGGTCAACTAAAGGCAGTTTAAGCCACGCCCAAGGCGCTAGTTTTCCTATTTCTTGGTTTCACAAAGCAGCAGGTAGCTGGCACTGTTTATTACTAGAAAGTGATCAAACACCTTGGACAACTGACCTTGATTGTGCCACAGCAGCTAGCCTTGCCTTAGGCTGCGAAGTACGTTGTTCGCCTGGCGCTTGGGAGGAAGTGCAAGGTGAAGCAGATGCGGATCGGTGGATAAAAGTGAACGGAAGTGAAACAGAGGAATTTATCTGGCGAGCCTAAGCTCGCCAATATTTCAACCAAAAATATTAGAAAATATTTTTTTCATAACGCCTGTTTCCGACGTAAGGGCTAAGTTTTTTCGTACTACTGGGGCGTACTTCAAGTCTTCTTCTTTAATATGATTTACCAGCCATAATCCAATATCATTACGTACTTCACGTGCAATTTTTAGTGGGTCAACACCTTCTTTAAGCTTTTGCTCATAGCCTAATGCGCGGCGCTTAAACTCACGATGCTCTTTACGATGGCTTGATAATAATGGATAGCCAGCCTCATGCATGAGTAATTCTTCATACGCATTATGTGAAATAGCGTATTGAATCAGGCCATTAATGATTAAAGGAATATCCTCTGCATTGCGATCAGCCATCATTCTGTCCACAATTTCAAAATAGCTGAACAATTTTTGATGCTGCTCGTCGATGGTCTCAATCCCAGTTTTGAACTCGTCAGACCATTTTATTGAAAAACCCATTTACTCTGCGCTCCCTAGTGCATATATGCAGACACAGCCAAAGTAGCAAAACTACACAAAATAAACCTATACGCATTTAACAATATAACTATTTATATTAATTAAAAACACTTTAAACTTTAGTATTTATTTGAACTGGATTAACTATTATGCGCTGGGACAAAGCACGTCGAAGTGAAAATATTCAAGATCAACGTGGAAAAGGCACTAAGCTTGGTGGAAAACTTACGTTGGGTGGTGTTGCTATTATAGTGGTACTTGGCCTTATTAACGGGCAAGATCCGATGCAAATTCTGGGGCAAGTTGCCAATGAGGTGATTAATCAACCTCACTCAGCAAGTAGTAGTAAGCAACCTCCTACTGCAGAAGATAATCGTAACTTTGACTTTACGGCGGCCATACTAGGTGACACTGAAGACACATGGCGTGCTTTGTTTACCCAGAAACACGCTAATTACCCAGCTCCAACCTTAGTTGTTTTTGAAAACTCAGTGCGCAGCGCCTGTGGCAATGCAAGCTCAGCTATGGGACCTTTCTATTGTCCAGCAGACCAAAAAGTCTATATTGATTTAAGCTTTTTCCGTGAGCTACGCGAGCGTTTTAATGCAGGCGGGGAATTTGCCCAAGCCTATGTTATTGCTCATGAAGTAGGTCACCATGTGCAAACTGTATTAGGTATTAGTAAGCAAGTACAGCAAGCTCGCCAGCAAGGTCACAACGTTGAGGGCAACAATGGCTTACTGGTTCGTCAAGAATTACAAGCCGATTGTTTTGCAGGTATTTGGGCTCATCATGCACAAAAACGTCATAGCTGGTTAGAGGCTGGTGATTTAGAAGATGCTTTAAATGCGGCACAAGCTATTGGTGATGATCGTCTACAAAAACAAAGCCAAGGCTATGTTGTACCTGACGCCTTCACTCATGGAACAGCGAAACAACGTGAGCACTGGTTTAAACAAGGTTTCCAATATGGCGATATGAATCGCTGTGATACTTTCAGCGCTAAAATTTTATAGGAGCAACAATGCAAGAACATCCTTTTAGTAATTTAAAGATGGGCTTAATTGAACGATATGCCAAGCAAGTACCCTTAGCAGAAGTAGAGCAAGCGCGTGTTAAAGGATGGCTCTCTGCCATGGATTTAGGCTTACCTAAAGGCGAAGAACAAGCGTACCTACTGTATGGTGACCCTGATCCTTGCGAGCTACTGATGTTTAATCGTCCTGTTTTGTTATGTGATACAACACCTACACAATTAATAGGCCAATTAGTTACCAGCCTATGTTTTCACTTAGGCACTTACGGCATGGGTGGCCCAGGATTTTTTGGCATTGAGTTAAATCAGCAGCAGTTTTTAACCTATGCTGTTTGGGGAGCTGGCTCTTATGTCCTGTATAACGATCGAGTACTGACTAATCACCCTTCTACTTATTCACAAATGCGGCCCTGGGTTAGCAACTTTGCAGAACATCAATGGGATGAATTAACAGAGCAGTTAGTCGGCAGTCGCTTAGTTAGCTGGGAGTTTATGGAGCATCAGCTACAACTATGCTTTGAACAGCAAGATAAACTATTAACATTGTATTTTGTGCGTCAGGATCCACGTATTCCAAAAATTAATAGTAACTTAGGAATTGCCTATGAATCTGGAACAATAAAAGACTATGTCGTATTACAAGACAGTGATGCAGTGCTGATCGTTTAAACGATCAGCCTTTTAAGGTATTCACACTTGGAACCTGAATACAAATAACGCCTTCTTCTTCACAACGTTTAACTACTGTTTTAACGTACTGGCTTGATAATGGCTTATCAGATAAACAAACGACACGTTTGCCTTGCTGCAACCACGGGAGAAAGCGTTCTGCCGTAATATTTTCGTCACTATCAACGCCAATTAAGTCGGCATCTCGGCGGCATAAGTCGACAATATTAGGGCTTAAAGCATCATTGTAATAAACCATGTCAGCTTGCTGCATTAAACGTAACGCTTTGAACGTCAACAACTCAGGATCATCTGTTAATACACTGATCCAATACAGTTCTCCCTGAGGTTCTTGTCCACTCTCTAGCGCTTTTTCAATCTCTTTTTGGGCTTTCTCCACATTGCCTGCAAAAATCATTTCAGCAATATGCCCTTGCAATACATTTTCCCAAAAAATACGTCGTTCATGCACATCATCAAAACGCTGCTTTACAGCTTTGCGATTAAACCGAGCAAACTGAGCTAATTGAGCATAAGCAATAGGTAACTGTGTTTCTAACTTTCCGCGCAGAATACGTGTTAAGACAGGCGCATGACCGCCACTAGAAATAGCCACCATTATGGGGGAGCGATCAACAATGGCTGGAAATACAACAGTGCACAACTCAGGGCTATCCACCACATTTACTGGAATATTTAAGGCTTTTGCATCAATAGACACATGCTCATTGACAGCCATATTATTAGTTGCTGCAATAACTAGTACTGCATTTTCTACATCACTACTTTGATAGTCACGTAAAACTATTTGCCCTTGGTGCTCTTGTAATAAATCTTCAAGATCAGAAATAACATCAGGTGCAATCACACGAATTTTAGCCCCTGCTCTGGCTAACAAACGGCATTTTCGCAGCGCCACTTCCCCGCCACCTACCACAACCACGGTGCGCTGTGAAAGATGATGAAATAAAGGCAAGAGTTCCATGACTTTTCCTGTGCTAAAAGCTGAAATAGAAAAAGGATGAGTTTACCTCATCCTTTTTAATAATGCTCAAGTGAGATCAGCCGTTAAGCCTGAATCACTTCAAGTCCGCCCATATAAGGACGCAATACTTCTGGTACAAGAATGCTACCATCAGCTTGCTGATAATTCTCAAGTACCGCGACCAAAGTACGACCTACCGCCAAACCAGAACCGTTGAGTGTATGTACTAATTCAGGCTTACCTGTTTCAGGATGACGATAACGCGCTTGCATACGTCGCGCTTGGAAATCACCACAGTTAGAGCATGATGAAATTTCGCGGTATTTATTTTGGCTAGGAATCCAGACCTCAAGATCATAGGTTTTAGTTGCGCTAAAGCCCATATCACCAGTACATAACGCCATTACCCGGTAAGGTAAATTTAATAACTGCAATACTCGTTCAGCATTATTGGTTAGGCTTTCTAGCGCCTCAAATGACTGTTCTGGCGCCACGATTTGTACCATTTCTACCTTATCGAACTGATGCTGGCGAATCATGCCCCGAGTGTCCCGACCGGATGCGCCTGCCTCACTGCGAAAACAAGGTGAATGCGCTACCAGTTTAATAGGTAAATCTTTAGCTTCTAAAATACTATCAGCCACTGTATTGGTTAGTGTGACTTCTGCCGTTGGAATCAGATATAACGACGCTTGGTCTTCACGATCCAAACGGAATAAGTCCTCTTCAAACTTAGGCAACTGCCCTGTGCCCTGCAGTGCTGGAGCTTGCACTAAGTAAGGTGTGTAAGCCTCTTCGTAACCATGCTCAGAAGTATGTAAGTTCAACATAAACTGCGCTAATGCGCGATGCAAGCGCGCAATACCATTACGTAATACGACAAAGCGTGCGCCTGATAACTTGGCGGCTGTTTCAAAACTCATGCCTCCTAGGTTTTCACCTAACTCAACATGGTCTTTAACTGGAAAAGAAAATGTATTGGCTGTACCCCAACGGCGTACTTCAACATTCTCTTCTTCATCAGCGCCTTCTGGCACTGACTCATGGGCAATATTAGGAATACTTAATAAAACAGCATCAAACTCAGCTTGAATTCTTTCCAATTCGCGCTTGCTGTTATCCAAGTCAGAACCTAGCTGATCTACTTCAGCCAATAAAGGCGCGATATCTTCACCACGTGCTTTAGCTTGCCCGATATTTTTCGAGCGACTATTACGCTGTGCTTGCAGCTCTTCAGTACGAGACTGAACTTGTTTACGTTGAGCTTCTAACTCGCTAATTTTCTCTACATCGAGAATAAACCCACGTTTTTTCAGTAGCGCAGCTACCTCATGAGGTTGGGTGCGAACCAATTTAGAATCAAGCATGAAAATATCCGTACTTAGTTATCAAGATTTTGTTAACACAACGCCTGCCCATGCCGCTAGCAAGCCTAATGCAACACTTAAAAGTATATAGCCTAAAGCCGTTAAAATATGCCCATTTTGCAATAAGCGAAATGACTCAATAGAGAAGGAGGAAAAGGTAGTAAAACCGCCTAACAGACCAACCATACTACCTAAACGAATCACTTCTGGTATTTCTGGGCGCAACAGAAATAATCCGTACAAACAGCCCATTAAAAAACTACCTAGTATATTTACACTAAAAGTAGCTAGATAAAAATAACTTGCCCAATGTGCACTAACCCACAAGCCTACCATATAACGCAACAGGCTCCCAACAGCACCGCCTAAGGCAATCGCAAAAAAAACAGCAATATTCATGGTTGTTTACGTCTTTGACGTGCGCTATTTGTATCTAAATGGCGTAGATGCTCAAGCTTTTGGGCAATTTTTATTTCTAAACCACGCTCTACCGGCTGGTAATACTGACGTGGCGATAACTCTTCTGGGAAATAATCTTCACCGGCAGCATACGCATTAGGCTCATCATGGGCATAGCGGTATTCTTCCCCATAACCGAGTTGTTTCATGAGTTTGGTAGGTGCATTACGCAAATGCAATGGCACTTCTAAAGAGCCAAACTCAGCAGCATCACGCCGCGCGGCTTTATATCCCATATACACTGCATTACTTTTTGCCGCGCAAGCTAAATAGACTACGGCTTGAGCAATAGCCAACTCGCCTTCTGGGCTACCAAGGCGCTCTTGCACATGCCATGCATCTAAACAAATACCTAAAGCTCTGGGATCCGCATTACCAATATCTTCACTGGCCATGCGCACCACCCGACGAGCTATATAAAGCGGGTCACAGCCGCCATCCAACATGCGAGCAAACCAATACAGTGCAGCGTCAGGATTAGAGCCTCGTACCGATTTGTGCAGTGCAGAAATTTGATCATAAAAAGCCTCACCGCCCTTATCAAAGCGCCGAACACTATCACCTAGCAAGCTTTTCAGTAGTTCTATTTCTATAGCACTGCCATCTTCAACTAAGTCAGCCGCATTTTCTAATAGATTAAGCAAGCGTCGACCGTCGCCATCGGCTGCATTCATTAATAGCTCTTTAGCTGCAAAGTCCATGCTTAATTGGCGCGCACCTAAGCCTTTATCTTCCGTAAGCGCACGTTCTATTAATTGCAACATAGCTTCTTGATCAAGGCTTTTTAATACATAAACACGAGCACGCGACAACAATGCATTATTCAGTTCAAAGGAAGGGTTCTCTGTTGTCGCACCAATAAAAATCAGTGTTCCATCTTCCACATAGGGCAAAAAGGCATCTTGCTGGCTCTTATTAAAACGATGGACTTCATCTACAAATAAAATCGTGCGACGCCCACGTCCTGCCTGCTGGCGAGCGATATCTACAGCTTGGCGAATTTCTTTTACCCCAGACAATACCGCCGAAATAGTTTCAAAGTGCGCATCTGTAATATCAGCCAGTAACTTAGCTAAGGTGGTTTTACCTACACCAGGCGGCCCCCAAAAAATCATGGAGTGCAAAGCGCCTTGCTCTAGTGCTTCGCGCAAAGGTTTACCAGCTGCTAAAATATGCTGCTGTCCAACGTACTCATGCAAGTTAGCCGCACGCAAACGTGCGGCTAGTGGTTGGGCTGGTGGCGTTTGCGCAAATAAATCCACACTTACTCCTGAATCACATCAACGCCTTTAGGCACATCAAAAGTAAATTGTTTTTTATCCACTGGTTTATTCATTTCCAGTTCAAAAAAGAGAATATTGGTGCGCTGTCCCACCGCATCCAATAGTTGCATGTCATTAATTACGCCATTACGAAACGATAAGCGCAGGCTGTCAAACAAGGTATCTTTAGCCTTAGGGCGCAGTGTAAAGTCAACAACAGTGCCGCCTTCAAAAACCTCTACCTCAAAGTTTTCACTGATTTGTTTAGCACTACCTGATAACAGTAAAGCTGGCGTATGAGTTAAGCGCTGATCCATTTTTTGCACTGTCACCTGCATTAAGTCAGGGTCATATAACCACACGGTTTTGCCATCACTGACTAATTCTTGCTCTAAAGGTGGATCCGTATGCCAACGAAACTGGCCTGGTCGTTGCAACACCATATTACCTTGCGCTTCTTGTAGTTGCGTACCACTGGCATCTAGCGTCAGTTGCGAAAAACGCCCGGAGATAGTGTTTGTCTTACTGAGTAAATCACTCAAACGCTGAGCGGCATCCTGTGCCTGGGCTGGTACTATCGACAACACCAAGCCAACAGCTAATGAAAAACGGGTTAGTGCTTTTAAAAGTATACGCATAGAGTTCTCTTAATCACGATAAGGAGGAGGAGCTATTACATCACGTGAACCATTATGGCTTGGTGCAGATACCACACCTGCAGCCTCCATAGCTTCAATCATGCGAGCAGCACGGTTATAACCAACGCGTAGTTTACGTTGCACTGCAGAGATAGACGCGCGGCGCGATTGCGTCACAAACTGTACCGCTTCATCATAAAGCGGATCATCTTCATCACTGCCAGTGCCTTCAAAGCCTTCACTGCCGTTGTCATCTTCAGCGCCTGCTAAAATTTCATCGATATATTCTGGTGTGCCACGCTGTTTCCAAGCTTCCACTACACGATGCACTTCATCATCAGAAACAAAAGCACCATGCACACGATTTGGCACGCTAGTACCTGGTGCTAAAAATAACATATCACCATAGCCTAGCAACTGCTCAGCGCCCCCTTGATCCAGAATAGTACGGGAGTCAATTTTACTGGATACTTGGAATGCCATGCGTGTTGGCACATTGGCCTTAATTAAACCTGTAATCACATCTACTGATGGCCGCTGAGTGGCTAGAATTAAATGAATACCGGCCGCACGTGCTTTTTGAGCAATACGGGCGATAAGTTCCTCAACGGTTTTCTTGTCGACAATCATCATCATGTCGGCAAACTCATCAATTACCACCACAATAGTGGATAGTTTATCTAAAGGTGGTGGTAGGTCATCAATGCTTTTTTTGCGGTATAACGGATCACTGAGCGGTCGTCCGATTTCTTGAGCATCTTTAACTTTACGGTTATAACCAGCCAAATTACGTACGCCTACCGCTGCCAGCAGCTTATAGCGGCGTTCCATTTCTGCTACACACCAACGTAAAGCATTAGCCGCTTCTTTCATATCCGTTACAACAGGACAGAGTAAATGCGGAATACCTTCATAAATCGAAAGTTCTAGCATTTTCGGGTCTATCATAATCATCCGTACTTCTTCAGGTGTAGACTTAAAAAGTACAGACAAAATCATGGCGTTAACCCCTACAGACTTACCAGAACCAGTAGTACCTGCCACTAATAGATGCGGCATTTTTGCCAAGTCAGCGGTTACTGGTTGCCCACCAATATCATGCCCTAACGCCAACGCCACAGGCGATTTAGCCTCTTGAAACTCAGGTGAATCTATCACTTCAATTAAACGTACTACTTGGCGATTTTCATTGGGCACCTCAATACCAACCGTGGTTTTCCCCTGAATCACCTCAACCACTCGTACGCTAGTCATCGCCATTGAGCGTGCCAAGTCTTTTGCCAGGTTAGTAATACGACTAACCTTCACCCCCGCTGCCAATAAAATTTCAAAGCGTGTTACCACAGGACCAGGATGCACAGACTCAACCCTAACCGACACACCAAACTCTTTGAGCTTGGTTTCTAGGACATGAGACATTTCCTGTAGCGATTCTTCTGAGTAACTTTGCTCTTTAATCTCAGCCGCATCTAGCAATTCAACTGATGGTAACGGTGGCAAGCTACGCACTGTTTCACGCTGCATACCTGGCATAGTTTGAGCAAATTGCGGTACAGGAATAGTAGGAATAGGATCAGGCGCTGTAATAGCTACGGGCTCACGTGCGGGCTGTGACAACACAGGCACATCATCTTCATCATCTACAAAACCAAAATCCACATCATTGGCAACTGGCCGATGAAATGAAGCATTGTTTTTTGACCCAACCAAACTGGAACTATAAGGTTGTTCATCTAACTCATCTAGTTCATCTGGCTCAAAATAGAAGGTTTCATCTACCTCATGGGTAACAGGAGCTGTTTTCTCTGCATGAGCTCTGGCTTTTTGTGGCGGTGTTAGCATGACAGGTTCAGAATTATCAAACTCAAAATCGTCGCTCACTACTGGCTCATGGCGATCAGAGTCAAAACCACTCCAAATGAAGTCGCTAGTTTCCTCGTCTTCAGTAACTACTGATTTTGATGTAGATCTTGCAGGTGGAACGATAATAGGCTTATTACTTTTCACAGGCTCATCAGCTGTTACAGGTGCCGCACGTGGTTTTACGTGGTCAGGCTCAAAGTCATCCAATGCTGAGAAGCTATCCTCATCAAAATCAGGTTCTTCATCCATCAGTTTAGGCGCTAGTAATGGTTCATCCTCTTCATCATCAAATACTTTTTTATCTTCTTTAACTTGCCACCAGGCTTTGAGTTTTTCAAAGCCCCAGTCGAGAGCACCTAAAGTAAAGCGCCCTATAGCTTCCATTACAGCAAACCAAGAGAGATTACTAAAGGCAGTAAAACCAAATAAAAATGCTGCAATAAGCAATAAACTGGAGCCTTGAGTACCTAATAATTGCTCTAAAGTGAACCCTAAAGCTTTACCTAAAATATTAAAATTAGCGGGGGCATTCGCTGGCTCTTGGAAATGAATCGCCGTTAACGCAGCTCCTGTTGCCACTAAAAAACAAAAACCTGAGGCGCGTAATGTAAATAGCCAACCATTCCAAATCATTGGTTTGTAACGATTCACAAAAACCTGAGCGATTTTGAACATTAAGATCAATGGAAATATCCATGCAAAATAGCCTAGCACGCTAAAGAGTACATCCGAAATCCACGCCCCCAAAGGACCACCGGCATTTCGAATAGGTGCGTTTTGCACGTTAATATTAGTAAAGCCTGGATCATTAGCATCAAAAGTGGCTAACGACATCCAAAAAAACACACAAATAACAACTAAAGCAATTAGTAAGCCTTCTTTCAGACGTAGTACAGCTTGCTGCTTCCAACTTTGCACTTCCATTACAGATAAATCTTCGTCTCTATTTTTCAAAGAAAAGTCCTGCATTACTTTAAACTAACTTAAAAACATCATTGTACGGATTTAACACGTATATTCTACGCCATCTAGATCACGCAATGAGGATTTCGCGATTAAACTTGTATAATAATGACGATTTTCACATGGACACCATCATGCTAACTTGGTTAAAACGCAACTCCACTGATTTTCCACCCCTTACCTGTGCATTACATGAGCCAAACGGACTGCTGGCTGCAGGCGGTGATTTATCGAGTGCACGTCTATTGGCAGCCTATCGCCATGGCTGCTTTCCATGGTTTGCACAAGGCCAACCCATTTTATGGTGGTCGCCTGACCCGCGTATGGTTCTTTTACCTGAGAACCTACATGTCTCAAAAAGTTTACGCAAAAGCCTGCGAAAAAATATATTTGAAGTTACTTTCAATCGCTGCTTTACTCAAGTCATCCAGGCCTGTGCCGCACCCAGGGGCGATGAAGAAGGCACATGGATTACAGAGGATATTATCCAAGGTTATAGCCAACTCCACAAACTAGGCTACGCCCATAGCGTTGAGGTATGGCAAAACCATGAGCTAGTTGGTGGTTTATATGGCATTGCTATGGGTAAACTATTTTTTGGAGAATCCATGTTTAGCCGAGTCACCGATGCCTCTAAAACAGGCTTTGTTACCTTGGTACAGTATCTTAAACAAGCCGGTTTTGTTTTGATTGACTGCCAAATGCACACTCAGCACTTAAGTAGCTTAGGCGCCAGTGAAATTAGTCGTAGTAATTTTTCGTCTTACCTAACCCGTTATCTTGACCAAACGACGACAATGAATTGGTCAAGCGAGCTAAAACGTTTATATGACCATTAAAAACAATATTGATGAGCTATCGTTCTTTCTTAGCCAAAGCCATGACTGCAGCTACTTCCCAGATCGACAAGCTAAAAGTCTGTTTACTAGCGATAGTACGCCACTAACCACCGAACAATACTCAAAACTTAATGCACTAGGCTTTCGCCGTAGTGGTGATTATGTGTATCGCCCTCATTGTGAAAGCTGCAATGAATGCACCCCAGCTCGTGTGCCTGTGCATAAGTTCGAGTTTAGTCGCACACAAAAACGCACCTTTAAACACAACCAAGACTTACAAAGCAAACTAGTACCTATTCAGTTTGAGCAAGAACATTATCAGCTTTATGAGCGTTATATTAATGCACGCCATGCTGATGGTAGCATGTTCCCTGCTACCCCAGAACAATACCAAGATTTTATTTTGTATCCCTACCCATTTGCCCATTTAGTCGAGTTTCGACTTAAACAGCGACTGATAGCCATTGCTTTAATTGATATTTTAGTAGATGGTCTATCCGCTGTTTATAGCTTTTTCGACCCTAAAGAAGAAAAGCGCAGCCTCGGTAGCTTCATTATTCTTTGGCAAATTGAAGAAGCAAAGCGGCGCAAACTCAGTTATGTTTACTTAGGTTATTGGTTAAAAAATTGCCAAAAAATGAGTTATAAAGCAAAATATAGACCTATTGAGCTACGCTATTTTGACAACTGGCGCCAGGTTAAGCTAATTGACTAACCAATCCCAACATCAAGCACTTGGTGTTTTGCCCTATTTACTGGTATTATAACCGCCGATTTTTACCAAGCCTTCTTGGCTCTATTTTATATTGAGGTTTTACTGCATGTCTAAAGAAGACAGCTTCGAAATGGAAGGCACTATTGTTGATACTTTGCCTAACACCATGTTTCGCGTTGAACTTGAAAACGGGCACGTTGTTACCGCTCACATTTCAGGCAAAATGCGTAAAAATTACATTCGCATCTTAACTGGCGACAAAGTGCGTGTTGAATTAACACCCTATGATTTGAGCAAAGGTCGCATTACCTACCGTGCTCGCTAATATTTAATTAGCCGCCTAAAAAAGCCAGCATTTATGCTGGCTTTTTCATAGCTACTACAGCAACTTTAAGCTTCACAAAGTGCAGATTCAGCCTGAAAGCTAAAAGTAAGCGCATCATTGATACAATCAATATCTACCAAACCACCATGCTCAGACAATTCACCAAAGAGCAAGGCATCTGCCAAAGGTCGCTTTACCTTTTCTTGAATCACTCGCGCCATAGGTCTTGCGCCCATCACAGGATCATAACCTTTCTTCGCCAACCAAACACGAGCCGCATGACTTACTTGCAACTGAACCTGTTTCTCTTGCAACTGCACCTGCAGCTCAACCAAGAATTTATCAACAATATTTTCTAATGTTTGCTGCGCTAAATGTGAAAATTGCACAATACCATCTAAACGATTTCTAAACTCTGGGGTAAAGAAGCGTTTAATCTCAGCCATTGCATCAGAGCTATGATCTTGCTCAGTAAAACCAAAAGAAGAGCGACTTGCCATTTGCGCTCCTGCGTTTGTTGTCATTAACAAAATGACATTACGAAAATCAGCTTTGCGCCCATTATTATCTGTTAATGTGCCATTATCCATCACTTGCAATAAGAGATTAAAAACATCAGGATGCGCTTTTTCCAACTCATCTAGCAACAATACTGAATGAGGGTTTTTAGTAACGGCCTCAGTTAGCAGCCCGCCTTGATCAAAACCGACATAACCAGGTGGCGCACCTATTAAACGAGAGACCGTATGCCTTTCCATGTATTCAGACATATCAAAGCGCACCAGCTCAATACCTAATGATTTCGCCAATTGTTTCGCTAGCTCTGTTTTTCCTACTCCTGTTGGGCCAGCTAATAAAAAGCATCCTACAGGTTTACTAGGTGATTTAAGCCCTGCCCGAGACAGTTTAATCGCCGATGATAAATCTTCAATTGCTTGATCCTGACCAAAAATAGTTAAGCGTAAATCTCGCTCAAGATTTCTCAACTGCTGCTTATCATTACTGCTCACTTGACGCGAAGGTACACGGGCTATTCTGGCAACCACCTCTTCTATCTGTTCAACCTCAATAATAGCTAGTCGTTGCTCTTTAGTTTTCAATCGTTGGAAGGCGCCGGCCTCATCTACTACATCAATAGCTTTATCCGGCATATGTCGATCAGTGATATAACGAGCAGACAAATCGACAGCTGCACGCAGTGCCTCTTCGCTATATTGCAAATCATGGTGTTGCTCAAACTGAGTTTTTAAACCCAATAGAATCTGATAGGTATCATCTAAACTAGGCTCATTCACATCAACTTTCTGAAAACGCCGTGTTAGTGCACGATCTTTCTCAAAAATACCGCGATATTCTTGAAAAGTAGTTGAACCAATACAGCGCAATTGTCCATTTGACAAGGCCGGCTTTAATAAATTAGAAGCATCCATAGCACCACCAGAAACTGAACCTGCCCCAATGATGGTATGAATTTCATCAATAAACAAAATAGCCTGTGGTTGCTTTACCAACTCAGAAAGCACCTTTTTTAAGCGCTTCTCAAAATCCCCACGGTACTTAGTACCTGCTAATAACGCCCCTAAATCTAATGCATAAATAACATTATCGCGCAAAATATTAGGCACTCGACCTTCGACTATGCGTTTAGCCAATCCCTCAACAATGGCTGTTTTACCAACCCCTGCTTCACCTACAAGTAAAGGGTTATTTTTACGGCGGCGCACTAAAATTTGCGCCACCCGCTCCACTTCAGCTTCACGCCCAACTAAAGGGTCAATTCTACCTTCAAAAGCCAACTGATTAAGGTTTTGCGTATAAAGCATTAAGGCTGACTGCTGTTGTGCTTGGGCTTCCTCATCCATGTCTTCTGTGTTGCTTTCATTATGAGGTGACTCTTCACTGGATAAACCATGCGAAATATAAGAAACAACATCTAGACGGCTAAGATTCTGTGCTTGCAACAGGTATAACGCTTGGCAATCAGCCTCAGAAAAGATCGCCACTAAAACATCGCCACCATCGACTTCTTTCTTTTCACTACTTTGCCCATGAAAAACAGCGCGCTGTAAAACACGCTGAAAACCTAGGGATGGCTGCGGCTCATCCTCTGTGGTTAAGCGTGGTGTAGTTTGCTCAATAAATTCACTTAACTCACCGGCCAGCGAATCTAGGTTGACATGGCAACCTTTTAGCACAGCTCGTGCTACTGTGTTATCTAGCAATGCCAGCAAAATATGCTCTACCGTCACATACTCATGACGATTATCACGCGCATAAATAAATGCAGCATTTAAGGTGGTTTCTAATTCGGCATTCAACATACTTACACCTCTCTCTGCATATCCGTTTATTCTTGCTCTATCTCACATAATAATGGATATTCATTATCACGTGCGCACTGCGTTACTTGCTCTGCTTTAGTTTCTGCAATGTCCTTACTATAAACACCACAAACCCCCTTCCCTTGCTCATGAACAGCACGCATTACAGCAAAGGCTTGCTCTGAGGACATTGAGAAGAATATTTTTAGTACTTCTACCACAAAATCCATAGGTGTGTAGTCATCATTAAGCATGATCACCTTATATAAAGGTGGTCGTTTTAGTTTAGGCTTAGCGGCTTGTGTTGCAAAAGTAAGCTCACCATCCTGCTCTATGTCATGGCTGTTATATATATCACTCATTTGTAAAATTATTTTTTAAAAAATTGATTTAAATCGTCACAGACCTTATCGGTAATTGACACTATTAGCAGTGATGCTAAAACGCTACTATCTAGATGATAAGTCATTTCAGGCAATTGTCTAAGATAACTTATGAAAGTATTAAATAATACCTCACAGAAGGTATTTGCAGAGGAAGCCAAATGATTAACGGTAAAGTTAAGTGGTTCAACAATACCAAGGGATATGGTTTTATTGTGGCTGACGGTGACACTCAGGATCTGTTTGCACACTATAGCGCAATAACTATGGAAGGCTACAAAACCTTAAAAGCTGGGCAACAAGTAACATTTGAGTTACAAGAAGGCCCTAAAGGTATGCATGCCATTAATATCCAGGTAGTTGCACAGAACTAGTATATAAACCGCTCATAGCAGCGGTTTATATTGTAGTCATGTTACTCAGGCTATACTATACAAAATTCTATAGCCTAGAGAGTTGTTATGCGCAAACTTACCTCAACCCTTTTAATTGGCATTATAGCTATTGCTGGCCTTTCTGCTTGCAGTAGTATTGATAAGAAGGAAATGCTAGCCCGCATCCAAGCTGCTGAAGATGCATCGGCTCGTGCACAAGCTCAAGCTGCCGAAGCACTAAGAAAAGCAGAGGAAGCACTAGAAAACACTAAAGCCCAATAAAAATAAATAACTTTTATTAATCCCACTTTTCTTGTAAATCCCCTAGTGTTCACTTTTTTGATTGCGGTTTGATCGCCTCAAAAAGGCTACTAACGTAGCCTTTTTACAACTAACCTACAAAGCTAAGTAATACACCTGCCGCTACAGCAGAACCTATTACACCAGCAACATTCGGCCCCATAGCATGCATTAACAGGAAGTTTTGAGGATTAGACTCCAGACCTACTTTATTAGATACGCGCGCTGCCATAGGTACAGCCGAAACACCAGCCGAGCCAATTAAAGGGTTGATTTTATTTTTACTAAAGATATTCATAACTTTAGCCATAATCACCCCAGCGGCAGTGCCAGCACTAAAGGCGATCATACCTAACAATAGAATACCCAAGGTTTTCATTTGTAAGAATGAATCTGCGGAAAGTTTAGAGCCTACTGTCAAGCCCAAAGCAATAGTGACTATATTAATTAAGGCATTGCGCGTGGTATCAGCTAAGCGCTCAACCACACCAGATTCACGCATGAGATTACCAAAAGCAAACATACCAACAAGAGGAGCAGCATCGGGCAATAACAAGCCAATTAATAGACACAACACTATTGGAAATATAATTTTTTCGGTTTGACTAACATGGCGCAACTGAGTCATCACTATGCCACGCTCTGCCTTATTGGTTAAGGCTCGCATTATTGGCGGCTGAATTAAAGGAACCAACGCCATATAAGAGTAAGCCGCTACCGCAATAGGGCCAAGTAAGTCAGGCGCCAAGCGAGAAGTCACAAAGATCGACGTTGGGCCATCCGCACCACCAATAATGGCAATAGAAGCGGCTTCACGCATGGTAAACTCCAGCCCAGGAATACCTAAACTACCTATAGCTAATGCTCCCAGCAAAGTACCAAAAATACCAAACTGAGCGGCTGCGCCTAGTAACAGCGTCTTAGGATTAGCCAGCATAGGGCCGAAATCAGTCATAGCGCCCACACCCATAAAAATGAGCAACGGGAAAACACTCGTAGGCAAACCTACTTCATAGAGGATATTGAGTAGCCCACCTGCCTCTGCCATTCCTGCGCCAGGCAAGTTCGCTAAAATACCACCAAAACCAATAGGAATTAGCAATAAAGGCTCAAAACCTTTGCGAATAGCCAAGAAAATCAGCGCTGCACAAACAACAATCATTAATACCTGACCACTGGCCTGGCCTTGTACTAATTGATAAATACCTGTGCTTTGCCATAAATTAAGTAACTTATCCATAGCTTAGCCTCATGCAATTGTCAGTAATGTATCGCCCACTGCGACAGCATCACCCACTTTGATATTGACACCACTGATAGTGCCAGCACGCATTGCACGAATTTCAGTTTCCATTTTCATTGCTTCAAGAATAATAACAACATCCCCTTCAGCAACTGAGTCACCTTTTTCAACGAGCACTTTAAAAATATTACCCGCTAAAGGAGCCACTTGAGGCTCACCAGCACCTACAGCTACTGGCGTACTTGCAGCCGAAGCCGCATTAGCCGCTGCGTTTAGCGGTTTCAAGCCTTCAATATCCCCTCCCTCAGAAACCTTAACTACAAACTGCTGGCCATTAACCTCAACTGTGTAGGCTGCCGGCTGATCAGCTTTAGCTGGCGTTGAAACTGCTTCTTGACCTGTTGGTACAGGTTCAAACGCAGAAGGGTTATCGCGGTTTTGCAAAAACTTAAGGCCAATTTGAGGAAACAGCGCATAAGTCAACACATCATCAATTTCATTATCGGCCAGTTTAAAGCCATGCTCCTGTGCTAGCTTTTTAACATCTGCTGTTAAAACATCTAATTCATCCGTTAAAACATCGGCTGGACGGCACGTGATGGCTTCACTACCATCCAAAACTCGCGCTTGCAACTGAGCATTGAAAGCTGCTGGCGCAGCACCATACTCACCTTTTAATACGCCCGCTGTTTCTTTAGTAATAGTTTTGTAACGTTCACCTGTTAAAACGTTAATAACGGCTTGAGTGCCTACAATTTGTGACGTAGGGGTTACCAAAGGAATAAAACCCAAATCCTCACGAACGCGCGGAATTTCCGCCAATACTGCATCAAACTTATCGCTAGCATTCTGCTCGCGCAGCTGATTTTCCATATTGGTTAACATACCGCCTGGCACTTGAGCTACCAGAATACGTGAATCAACACCCCGTAAATTACCTTCAAACTTGGCATACTTTTTACGCACTTCGCGGAAATAAGCCGCGATTTCTTCTAATAACTCTAACTTTAAGCCGCTATCACGCTCTGTATCTTTAAAAATAGCTACAACAGATTCTGTTGGCGAATGACCATATGTCATCGACATTGAGGAAATAGAGGTATCCACATTATCAGCCCCTGCCTCTACCGCTTTAACTATGGTAGCCGTGGATAAGCCCGCCGTGGCATGGCAATGTAAGTGCACTAATAAATTAGTTTGCGCTTTTAGCTGCTTAACTAATTCATAGGCAGTATATGGCGTTAAAATACCTGCCATATCTTTGATACAAAGGGAATCAGCACCTTGATCCTCAATGCGTTTTGCTAAATCTAACCACATTTGCAAGGTATGCACTGGGCTCGTAGTATAGGAAATTGTTCCTTGCGCATGCTTACCATTGGCTTTAACTGCCTTAATCGCACGTTCTAAGTTGCGCGGATCATTCATTGCATCAAATACACGAAATACATCAACGCCATTCACTGCTGCGCGCTCAACAAATTTATCGACAACATCATCGGCATAATGACGATAACCTAATAGATTTTGGCCACGTAATAGCATTTGTTGTGGTGTGTTAGGCATAGCCTGTTTTAGCGCGCGGATACGCTCCCACGGATCCTCACCTAAATAACGAATGCATGAGTCAAAGGTTGCGCCCCCCCAAGTTTCCACAGACCAGAACCCCACCTGATCCAGCTTGGCAGCAATGGGTAGCATATCTTCAAGTCGAACACGGGTGGCTAAAATAGATTGGTGCGCATCACGTAACACAACATCGGTAATATTCAATGCTTTTTGAGCAGTCATTACTTAACTCCACATCTAAAGTTATTGGCGCGATTGCGCGCGGTGCTGCTTAATCGCCAGCTCAATAGCAGTAATTATTTCTGCACTTGGCTGAGATTCGCTAATGGTAGGCTGCTTAGTTTTAATCGGCGCTACGGCTGGCTGCTGTTTAGCAAAAGGTGCTATCACTACCGCCATTAAGCGAATGCATCCAATAAGTACAACTAGAAACAGGAAAACCAAACCCATGCCAACAAGCATGAGTTGCACACCGTCCATAAGGCTTGGTGCTGAAGACATGTACGCTCCTTGAGATACCAAAAGGCAATATTTTTATATCACACGGTAATGTTTTTGATCGATAAATCAAACGAACATTACCGCGCTTATACCTTAAATGGCAAACAGAAAAGGCGCGTCTACAACAAAAAGATAGTAGCTAAGCCTAAAAAGATAAAGAATCCACCACTATCTGTGATAGCAGTAATCATGACACTAGAGCCTTTTGCTGGATCTTTCCCAAAACGTACTAGGGTCATAGGGATAATCACCCCCATAAAGGCTGCGAGCAGTAAGTTCAAGGTCATAGCTGCAACCATTACCACACCTAGATCCCAATTACCATACAACAAGTAGGCACAAAAACCGACAACAGTACCCCAGACTAAGCCGTTAACTAAAGAAACCCCTAACTCTTTGCGTAACAACCTTGACGTGTTGCCCGTAGTAACCTGATCTAGTGCCATTGCGCGCACAATCATGGTAATCGTCTGGTTACCTGAGTTACCACCCACACCTGCCACAATAGGCATCAATGCGGCTAAAGCCGCTAGCTTTTCAATGGAGTCTTCAAAGCCATCAATCACTCGTGACGCGATAAAGGCGGTGACTAAATTAATGGCTAGCCACGCCCAGCGGTTTCTTACAGAACGCCAAACGGAGGCGAAAATATCCTCCTCTTCACGCAAACCAGCTCGATTCAAAGCTTCACTATCAATTTCTTCACGAATTAAGTCGACCATTTCATCAATAGTCAAACGCCCTACAAGCTTACCTTGCCGATCTACCACAGGCGCTGAAACCAAGTCATAACGCTCGAATGCTTGCGCTGTATCATATCCATCCTCATCAGGATGGAAGGTAATAGGCTCATCATCTAGCACTTCAATAACATGCTTTTCTGGGTCATTTAGCAATAACCGATCTATTGGCAAGACACCTTTAAGTACGCCATCATGATCAACCACAAAGAGCTTATCCGTTTGATCAGGCAACTCTTTTAAACGACGCAAATAACGCATGACCACTTCCAGCGAGATATCATCGCGGATAGTGACCATTTCAAAGTCCATTAAAGCACCGACTTGGTTTTCATCGTAAGAAAGTGCCGAACGAACTCGCTCACGCTGCTGAACGTCCAAGGACTCCATTAGCTCTAGAACAACATCCTGCGGAAGCTCAGGAGCTAAGTCAGCAAGCTCATCAGCATCAAGGTCTTTAGCTGCCGCTAAGATCTCTTGATCATCCATGTCAGCGATAAGGGTTTCTCGTACCGCATCAGAAACCTCTAGAAGAATCTCACCATCATCTTCAACATCAACAAACTGCCAAACAATTAAACGCTCATCTAAAGGCAAGGCCTCAAGAATATAGGCAATATCAGCCGGATGCAGTTCTTGAAGTTTCTCTTGTAACTCTACAAGATAATCAGGTAATGCCGCTGCTTTAGATAAAGCTTTAATAGGCATATCTCGATGTCGTTGCAATAGCGCATGTACTTGAGCTAAATGCTCCTGAATACGATCTTGAGGCTTTTTCGCTTCTGCTTCAGACATTAAATCCTTCCTTTGCAAAACCACTTAAGGCTAACTACTTATTAAAACGATACTGGTGCGCTTACGGGCCTTTTGTGTTGTTTAGATATACTAATGCATTGTGCATTAAGATTACGCAGACTAGATTTCATTTATAAAAAATGAACAAAAAAAAAGCTTGCTGTTAAAGCAAGCTTTTAAAAAATGGCGCACTCAGGAGGATTCGAACCTCCGACCGCTCGGTTCGTAGCCGAGTACTCTATCCAGCTGAGCTATGAGTGCGAAGTTAGTGATTTTTAACCAGTCCACTACTGGCTTACCGATATGACTGATCAAGCTAACCAGTCAAATCAAAAGTGGCGCACTCAGGAGGATTCGAACCTCCGACCGCTCGGTTCGTAGCCGAGTACTCTATCCAGCTGAGCTATGAGTGCATCAATTCTTGTCGGCGCATTATAGAGATAAGTATTTGATTTGCAAGCTTTATTTGAAATAAATCACAAAACTTTTAAATCTAAACCTCTGCAATGCAAAGATGGCGGAGAGGGAGGGATTCGAACCCTCGATACCCTTTTGAGGTATACTCCCTTAGCAGGGGAGCGCCTTCGGCCTCTCGGCCACCTCTCCGGAACGGGGCGCATAATACCCAATATTTTCATCTTTGCAAAGCTTTTTTTAAAAAAACTTAAAAAAATCAGAGATTTGTTTCTTCTTTCTCTTTTTGAATACGTTGGTAAATCTCTTCACGGTGAACCGCAACTTCTTTTGGCGCATTCACACCAATACGTACCTGATTACCTTTAACACCCAGTACAGTGACAGTGACTTCATCACCTACCATCAGAGTCTCTCCGACTCGACGAGTTAGGATTAACATTTTTTTCTCCTTGCTACAGTTTTTAGGATTACAGTCTACTCTGTAAGTGCGCGCCCTCTTTAGGGTAAGACGCGCTTTAATATCTAGTCTATGACTAGGCACGCATAGGCATAGATTGCCTAATTCAGTGATTATGCATCTAAACCAAAGGCTGTGTGCAATGAGCGAACAGCTAGCTCTAGATACTTTTCGTCCAACACAACAGAAACCTTTATTTCTGATGTAGAAATCATTTGAATATTGATATTCTCTTTAGCCAAAGCACCAAACATTTGACTGGCTACACCAGCATGCGAACGCATACCAACCCCTACAATAGACACTTTAGCAATGTTAGTGGTTCCTGCAACTTCACGCGCACCTATTTGGGATGCGGTATTTTGCAGAATTTCCATAGCTTTATCATAATCTAAGTGATTAACGGTAAAGGTAAAGTCAGTTGTATGATCTTTTGCAACATTTTGTACGATCATATCTATTTCGATATTAGCATCGCTAATAGAACCTAGAATTTTGTACGCAACGCCTGGAGTGTCTGGCACGCCACGAATAGTTAATTTAGCTTCATCTCGGCTAAAGGCAATACCAGAGATAATAGGTTGTTCCATGGATTCCTCATCATCAAGCGTAATCAGGGTGCCAGCACCCTCTTGGAAACTATGTAAAACGCGCAAAGGCACATTGTACTTACCCGCAAATTCTACTGCACGAATCTGTAATACTTTTGAGCCCAAACTAGCCATTTCTAGCATTTCTTCAAAAGTAATTTTTTCAAGACGTTTTGCTTTGGGCACAACACGAGGATCAGTCGTATAAACGCCATCAACATCGGTATAAATCTGGCACTCATCTGCCTTTAAGGCCGCTGCAATAGCTACCGCTGTTGTATCTGAGCCACCACGACCTAAGGTGGTAATATGCCCCTGCTCATCGACACCTTGAAAACCTGCCACTACCACAACCTTACCGACATCAAGTTCAGTGCGAATTTTACTTTCATCAATACTTAAAATACGCGCTTTACTATATGAGCTATCCGTTACTATAGGTACTTGAGTACCTGTAAAAGAAATAGCCGGCATGCCTTGTTTCATGAGCGCAATCGCTAGTAAAGCAATGGTTACCTGTTCACCTGTTGAAACCATCATATCCATTTCACGCAATGATGGCTTACTAGTAATTTGCTTAGCTAACCCTAATAGTCGATTCGTTTCACCACTCATCGCAGAAACAACAACTACGACCTGATGGCCTTCTTCACGAAACTTACGCACTTTAGCAGCGACTTGTTCAATGCGTTCAATTGAACCTACTGAAGTACCACCAAACTTTTGTACGATTAACGCCATTTAACACTGCCTCAGCCTTTTATAGGCTCCCATACCCAGTCTTATAAGTGAGGTAAGCGCACTCACCTCCTGTACTTAATAATTAAAGCTCGCTTTGTGCAAAAGTTTCAGCCAAGGCCAATGCGGCTTCTAATTGACTGGCATCACTTCCACCGCCTTGCGCCATATCTGGACGACCACCACCCTTGCCGCCCACTAGCGCTGCCGCTTGCTTCATTAAGTCGCCCGCTTTAACCTTGCTTGTCAGGTCTTTCGTCACGCCGGCAATTAATACAACCTTGCCTTCATGTTCGCCACCTAATAACACAATGGCGCTGCCTAGCTTGTTTTTCAACTGATCGAGCAAAGCCAAAAGCTCTTTACCATCAAGACCATCAATACGGGCAGCTAATACTTTGGCGCCTTTAATTTCTTTAGCTTGCGCAGCTAAATCACCACCAGCAGAAGCTGCTGCCTTGGCTTTTAGCTGGGCCAAGTCTTTTTCTAGCAGTTTCACCTGCTCAATAGTGGCCGCTAACTTATCTAGTATGTTATTACGGTTAGCTTTCAGTGCCTGAGCGGCCTGCTGTACTTGCTCATCGCTATGATTTAACCATAACCATGCTGCTTCACCTGTGATAGCTTCAATACGACGCACCCCTGAGGCCACACCGCTTTCATTGGTGATTTTAAATACTCCTATATCACCTGTGCGCTGAGCGTGAATACCGCCACATAACTCAACAGAAAAACCATCACCCATACTGAGCACACGTACTGTATCGCCATACTTTTCACCAAATAAGGCCATAGCACCTTTAGCTTTAGCCGTTTCAATATCGGTGATTTCAGTACAGACAGCGCTATTTTCGCGTATTTGTTGATTAACTATGGTTTCAAGTTGTTTAATTTGTTCAGCAGTTACAGCTTCAAAATGGCTAAAGTCAAAGCGTAAGCGTTGACTATCAACCAAAGAGCCTTTTTGCTGAACATGCTCACCTAATACTTGACGCAATGCGGCATGCAATAAATGCGTTGCTGAGTGATTTAGCGAAGTGGCTTTTTGCACGCGCGCATCCACAATAGCATCAAGCACATCACCTACTTTCAACTCACCTTGCAGCATAACACCATGATGCAGAAAAGCACTGCTGGCTTTAGTGGTATCACGCACATCAAAACGTGCAGTATCAGTAGCCAAATAACCACAATCACCGACTTGCCCGCCAGACTCTGCGTAAAACGCTGTCTGATCTAAAACAATAACGCCTTCTTGCCCAACAGATAGAACACTCACCTGCTTGCCATCAGACAAAATAGCAACCACTTTAGCCTGTACCTGCTTATGCTCATAGCCTACAAAGTGCGTTTCACTGTCTAACTTAATTAGGCTGTTATAGTCGATACCAAAGGCACTAGATGAACGTGCACGTTCACGCTGAGCATCCATTTCACGCTCAAAGCCCTGTTCGTCAATAGTTAGATCACGCTCACGCGCAATATCAGCCGTTAAGTCAGCCGGAAAGCCATAGGTATCATAGAGTTTAAATACCACTTTACCTGGAATAACTTTGCCTGAAAGTTCAGCCAAGTCTTGCTCTAAAATACGCAAGCCTTGCTCTAGCGTTTTCGCAAACTGTTCTTCTTCAGTTTTAAGGACACGCTCAATGTGCGCTTGCTGCTCTTTCAACTGAGGATAAGCAGCCCCCATTTCTTTCACTAACGCATCTACTATTTTATGAAAGAACGGGCCTGTGGCGCCTAGTTTATTACCATGACGGCAAGCACGACGAATAATACGGCGTAGTACATAACCACGGCCATCATTGCTTGGTGTAACACCATCGGCAATTAAGAAGCTACAGGAGCGAATATGATCAGCCACTACTTTGAGTGATGGCGATGCATCATTAGCACAACCAATAGCCTTGGCGCAGCCAGCCAACAAGCTAGTAAACAGGTCAATCTCATAATTTGAATTAACATGTTGCAATACAGCGCTAATACGCTCTAAACCCATGCCCGTATCAACACTTGGAGCAGGTAGCGGATGCATCACACCATCAGCAGTGCGATTAAACTGCATGAAAACGTTATTCCAGATTTCGATATAACGATCACCGTCTTCTTCAGCCGAGCCAGGAGGGCCACCCCAAATATGCTCACCGTGATCATAAAAAATTTCACTACAAGGACCACAAGGACCTGTGTCCCCCATTGCCCAGAAGTTATCTGAGGCATAGGGCGCACCTTTATTATCGCCAATACGAATAATCCGCTCTGCAGGCACGCCGATTTCGTCAGCCCAAATACTAAAGGCTTCATCATCTGAGGCGTAAACTGTAACCCAAAGCTTTTCTTTAGGCAGATTTAACCATTTAGCACTGGTTAAAAATTCCCACGCGTAATGCAAAGCATCCTGCTTGAAGTAATCACCAAAGCTAAAGTTACCAAGCATTTCAAAAAACGTATGATGACGCGCGGTATAACCTACGTTTTCTAAGTCATTATGTTTGCCGCCTGCACGCACACACTTTTGGCTCGTAGTAGCACGCGTATAGGCACGCTTCTCTAAACCTAAAAAGCAGTCTTTAAATTGGTTCATGCCTGCGTTGGTAAAAAGCAAGGTTGGATCGTTTTCTGGGATCAACGAGCTAGACGCAACACGCGTATGCCCCTTTTCTTCAAAGAAGCGAAGGAAGGCTTCGCGGATCTCGGCGCTTTTCATAAGGTTTCCCACATCAGTCTGTAGTTATTGCTACACGTTCACGGCAAATTGCCGAAAAGTTTTCATTATATCGTTAGACAGGAATTAACACAGCCTTTTTCCACTTAGTGATCGCAGTCTGGACCATGCTCATGCTCATCATCTGCCTGATCTTCTTCCAAACCTAGGCTAATTAGGTTGGTTGCCATTGGCCGAACCACTAAGTTCATAAACTCTTGCGAGTCCTCAGCCACTTCAACACCAATAAATAACTGATTACCAATTTTCTGAATCCAAACTTCCTGCCCTTCCATCACCACAGCAAAACGGCTGCACTTTTGTTCAGTAATATTGTCTTCACCGTCATCCAGTAATAATTTTAGTCCGTCAGACATAAGCTTTACCTTTTATAAAGAAAGCCATAACTGAAAGGTTATGGCTTATAAGAATGTTTAATTTAAGAGTTTAGCTAATGCTTTATCTAAACGCTGCATAGCTTCATCAATATCGGCATAATCAATAACTAAACTAGGTGCAAAACGTACCACATTAGGGCCTGCAACCAAAATCATAAGATCCTGCTGCTCTGCGGCTTGCAGCACTTCACGGGCACGCCCCTGCCATTCAGCTGATAACACCGCACCTATCAATAATCCCCAGCCGCGCACCTGAGTAAAAATACCGTATTTTGTACCTAACTCAGTTAATTTCTCTTTTAGGTAAGTGCCGCGCTCATTAACACCTTTAAGCACTTCCGGCGTGTTAATGATATCCATCACGGCATTCCCTACAGCGCAAGCTAATGGATTCCCTCCAAAGGTCGTTCCATGCGTACCTACTGCAAAATGCTTCGCCAACTCATCCGTAGTAAGCATTGCGGCTAATGGAAAACCACCCCCTATACCTTTAGCCGTAGTTAAAATATCAGGGGTTACTGAAAAATGCTCATGCGCATAAAGCTTGCCGGTACGCCCCACGCCTGTTTGTACTTCATCGAAAATAAGCAATGCATTGTACTTATCACACAGCGCCCGTACGGCTTCAATATAGGCTTTATTGGCAGGCAGAACGCCACTTTCTCCCTGCACTGGCTCTAGAATAACAGCACAGGTTTTATCCGATATTTGTGCTTCTAATGCCGCTAGATCATTAAAAGGCACATGGCTAATACCTTCAGGTTTTGGACCAAATCCATCAGAGTATTTGGGCTGCCCTGCAACACTTACAGTAAAAAATGTACGTCCATGAAAGCTATCTAGTGCCGAAATAATTTCATACTTGTCACCACCAAAGCGTTCAAAGGCAACACGACGTGCCAGTTTTAAAGCGGCTTCGTTAGCTTCTGCACCCGAGTTACAAAAAAATACACGTTGCGCAAAGGTACTATTAATTAGCTTTTTGGCAAGCTGTAAAGCAGGTTCATTCGTAAAGACATTGGAGACATGCCACAGCTTCTCGGACTGCTCCTGCAACGCTTTAACTAATGCTGGATGCGCATGACCTAAGCTGTTAACGGCAATTCCACCGGCTAAGTCAACCCATTCTCGACCTTGCTGATCCCATACTCGAGAACCTTTGCCACGCACAGGAATAAAACCTGCTGGAGCATAGTTTGGAACCATTACCTGGTCGAAATCCGCACGAACTACGAGCGCATCTTGGGCTGACATTAAAGTATCCTCTACGGCATAGATTTTGGGGTTATTTTGGTGATAGCAGTGTAAACTGTCTACCGTTTTAAACGCAGCATAGAAAGCATGATCTTTTACTATGCTCTATTCATTGATGTTTAATGATAGGTAAGCAAATAATAAAACGCACATAATGTAACAAGATCAAGCAGCAAACAAGTTTATGCCAGAATTACTTAAAGCACGAGTTGAAAATTGTTATAAAACCGCAGAAGGCTTTTTTAATCGCTCATTTTCTCGACCTAAAATAGAGTTAAATCTAACGGGTCAAAAAGCAGGAATGGCGTATTTACAAGCGAATAAATTGCGCTTTAATCAGCAGTTGTACCAAGAAAACCAAGCCCATTTTCTGCAGCAAACAGTGGCGCACGAAGTGGCGCATTTGCTCGCCTTTGCGCTGTATGGTGCGCAGATAAAAGCACATGGCCCGCAATGGAAAAGCATCATGCAAACTGTATTTAAACTTCCTGCGGAACGCTGCCACAACTATGCCATCACAGTACCAGAAAAAACTTTTTATATTTATCAATGTGCTTGCACAGCAGAACACTTACTCAGCATTCGGCGTCATAACTTTGTCGCGAAAGGCTATCGCTATATATGCAAAAGCTGTAAAACAACATTGAGCTTTACCCAAGAGTTGCGCCGCTATTCACCTAGTAACACGGCAGATTAATGATAAATTTTGCACCACCTAATTGTGAATCTTGCAGTAATAAACTGCCACCATAGCTATCTACTATATCCACTACTACTGCGGTGCCTATGCCTTGCCCAGGAAACTGAGTATCTAAACGTTCGCCACGCTTTAAGATGCGCTCACGCTGATCAGCTGGAACTCCTGGTCCATCATCCTCAACTATAATTTCACACCATTTATCCTGCACAGTCGCACTTACGCGAATATAGCCTAGCGATAATCTATAAGCGTTTTCGAGTAAATTGCCCATCAATTCTAGAAGCGCTCCTTGCTCCATAGATACATAAAGGTCATCAGCAAAATCAGCTTCAAAATGTACTTTTTTATCGCGATATACTTTATCTAGTGCATCCGTTAAAGTTTCAACTAAAGGTTTAAGTACAACTTTATGACGTACCAAACCACTTTTGCGCAAGCTCGCACGCTGCAACTGGTAACTTACCTGCTGACTCATACGATTGACCTGCTCTTGCAAGGTCTGGGCTTGTTCGAAGTTTTCAGGCTGCTGCGTTAGATTCTCAGAAACTCCTTGTAGAACCGCCAATGGTGTTTTTAGACTATGGGCTAGATCATCTAAAGAATGCTTATAACGTTCACTTTGATGACGCTCCACTTCTAATAATCGATTTAATGAACGTGTTAAGCGCGAGAGCTCACGTGGCTGATCATCGCTTAAAGCTGCACGTGATCCCTGCTCAATTTCATCAAGCTCAGCGCTTAATGTGCGCAAGGCACTAACTCCCCACGCCATGCCAACCCACAAGAAACCAAGTAAGAGCAGCCAAGCCCCCCCCAAACCTATAGCTAAATGACGACGAAGGTTACGAAACATGGTTTTGTAATCGCTAACAGGCTGCATAGCAATAATACTGAGTTTGGCTGGGATGCCATGAAGCACATCAATTTCTACATCATAAACAAAAAACTCTCGCCCATTGTCATCAAAGGTACGTAAAAAATCTTGCCCATCCCCATCATACTGCGGTCGATAGGCAATTTTTTCTTGGGCACTACTGGAAGACTGCCATAATAGGTTTTCATTTTTATCGTAAATAAACGCCAATTGCCTAGCAGAAAGGAAATTATATTCCTCATCAGGCAGCTTATCTGGCATACGCAATTGGCCATCAACAATGCGTGCAGCAGAAATAATAGAGCTTGCATCCGCCGCCAAGCGCTGCTCTATTGATTCTTCCAAGGCATTAATGAAAACGCTTTGCAGTGCTGGCATTAAGGCCAACATAAAAACCAAAGCGATCAAGCTTGCGCTTAACATTAAGCGTAAGCGTAAGGATATTCCTTTATGCCTTCTTGCCACCATCTGCCCTCTTTTTAGTGACACACTTGGGTGAAAATATACCCCTGCCCACGCACGGTTTCTATTGGTTTAAAATCCTGTTTGCCTTCTATTTTTCGACGCAAACGACCAACAAGTACTTCAATCACATTGGGGTCTCGGTCAGCTTCATCTGAATACAGCTGCTCCATTAAGCGTTCTTTAGCTACGACCTGCTGATGGTGACGCATTAAATATTCTAAAATTCGGTACTCATAAGCCGTTAAACCTAGAGGTTCTCCTTCCAGTAAAGCTTGTTTACGATTTAAATCTAAGGTTAATGGACCGGCTTCAATATTTGCCTGTGTAAAACCAGAAGAACGGCGCAGTAAGGCATTTAGACGGGCTTCTAATTCTTCAAACTGGAAAGGTTTAACTACATAATCATCAGCGCCTGCGGCTAGCCCCTCTACTTTATCTTGCCAATTGCCACGGGCAGTTAAAATAAGAATAGGAAAGGTTTTCCCAGCTTCGCGTAGCTGTTTAATCAACTCTAACCCTCCCATACCAGGCAAGCCCAAGTCAATAATAGCTAGGTCATGATTAAACTCTTCAATGCGATAAAGTGCTTCTTCAGCATTAGCAACTGCATCAGCAATATGGCCTTGCTCGCCCAGGCGGGTAAAAAGGTGATGACGCAAAAGTGCTTCATCCTCTACAACCAATAATTTCATGCTAGCTCCTTATGCAAAATAGTTTAAAGCAAGATAGAAAACCGCGACCCCAAGAATAATGCCAAAAAACAACTGAACTTAAGCTGAAATTGGACGAATTACTAAGGCAAAACCACAGAACTCTTCACTTAACTAATACTTGTCAAATAAAAGTAAAGGCTTTAGTCTATATTTTATATACACAATATATATGAAGCATATATAGCCATGGGCATCGTAAAAATATCTGACCAAATGCATGACAATCTGCGCTTAGCAAGCATTGCTTTAGATCGATCTATTAATGCACAAGCCGAACATTGGCTGAAAATTGGCATGCTCATAGAGCTCTATCCAAATAAAACATATAACGAACTCACACAGCTACTGCTGGAGCAATCACTGCACAGCAACGCAATGTTCTCTCTTGAATCTATACTCAAACATTTAAGCACAAAGTCTACAGAAGTTATAACCCCATGACTGTCACCCTAAAAACTGCAGTACAAATTCCTAAAGCACGCTTGGCCGGCCATTTAGCAGCACAAGTATTGCATTGGATAACACCTCACGTTAAGGCCGGGGTAACAACAGACTACCTTGATCAGCTGTGTTACCACTACATAGTCAATGAATTAAAGGTTATCCCAGCTAATATTGGCTACCATGGCTATCAAAAAACAGCCTGCATCTCTGTTAACCATGTGGTTTGTCATGGCATTCCTGACAATTATATTTTGCAAGATGGTGATATGCTCAATATTGACATCGCCATTATCAAGGATGGTTGGTACGGCGATACTAGCCGTATGTACTTTGTTGGTACACCAAATCCAACAGCTAAACATTTAGCCGATACTTGCCTTGAGGCCATGCTAAGTGCCATTGATATTGTTCGCCCCGGTACTACATTAGGTGATATTGGACATACTATTGAAACCATAGCCCATCGCGAAGGTTTTTCTGTGGTTGAAGAATATTGCGGCCATGGTATAGGCCAAACCTATCATGAAGCACCACAAGTCCTACATTATGGGACACCTAAGCGAGGTTTGCGCTTACAAGAGGGCATGATTTTTACCATTGAACCTATGATTAATGCTGGTAAAAAGTACACATCCACATTAAAAGATGGCTGGACTGTGGTCACTCAAGATAAATCGCTTTCAGCACAGTGGGAACACATGGTGCTTGTTACCTGTGATGGCTACGAAGTATTAACGCCCTGGCCTTAAGTGAAGTCAAACATGCATACTAAACAATCCCTAACTTGCTCTAACTGTTTAGGATCAAGCGCAATTTGCACCTGCTGCGCTTGGTTCCAATGAAACACCTGCTGATCATGTAAACGAATAGTTAAGATACATCTTTCAATGGTAAAAGACGCTTTTTGTGTATAGAAGCCAAAAATTTGATCTTCAGCTTCGATATACAAAAACTCAGGTGCTTCGTAAAAATCACGACATAAGCATAAATAATCTGGCTTTACGCCTAAGGCACGATCAAACTCAAAACCCAAATTGAAAAAATCATCGTCACTGTCTTCAGCATCAAGATGAATATCAATTGGTTGCAATACTGACATGCTCAGCAGTTTATTCAATTAACCGCAAATTGCATCAACAATAACATCGCCTTTAGTAATGATGCTAATACGTTGAGCATCATAATCCATAGTCATTGGAGAACCTTCTTCAAGGCGGCGAATAGTTTTAGCCCCAGTTTTCTCTTTAATAACTAAATCAGATAAATTCGCAGTTTGACCAACTAAGGTTTTAGCAGGAGCTGGGGCGCACGCTTTAGCATTGTGCCCTGCACTTGCCACCGTAGCCGACGTAGAATTAGTTGTACAAGCATTTAGTAGAACCATGGCTGAACCTAAAACAGCCAGTTTGAGTGCGCTCTTAAACATATATTCCTCTCAGTGTTATCTCATTAACTTACTATATAGTATTCAAAAGTTATCTTTTAACGCTGGTCATGCTGGTTGTGCCCCAGATCACATAGCCATAAAAAAGCGAAGCCTAGGCTTCGCTTTTTCTTCTATTAACTAAGCAGAAAGCTCAATTAATAATTTATTTAATCGCTGCACATAGGCCGCAGGATCTTTCAAGGTATTTCCTGCTGCTAAAGCAGCTTGATCAAATAATACAAAAGCTAAGCTGGCAAAACGTTCATCATCAGTTTCCACATCAAGCTTTTCAATCAATGGATGATTAGGGTTAATCTCAAAAATTGGCTTACTTTCAGGTACCGCTTGACCAGAAGCAGCTAAAATTTGACGCATTTGCAAACCAAGATCTTGCTCACCAATGGCTAAAATGGCTGGCGACTCTGTCAAACGATGCGAAACACGCACATCTTCAACTTGATCGTTCAGCACTTCTTTTAAATGCTCTATCAGTCCTTGCTTAGCCTTAGCTTCTTGTTCTTGCGCTTGCTTGTCTTCTGCTGAATCTAATGTACCTAGATCAAGATCACCACGAGCTACATCAACAAAATGCTTAGTATCAAACTCAGTTAAGTAGCTCATTAGCCACTCATCAATACGATCTGTTAAAAGCAGTACTTCAATACCTTTTTTACGGAATACCTCAAGATGCGGACTATTCTTAACTTGCGCATAGCTTTCGCCTGTTAAGTAATAAATCTTATCTTGACCTTCTTTCATACGTTCAATGTACTGCGCCAAAGATACAACTTGCTTATCATTTTCATTGGCCGTAGAAGCAAAACGCAATAAGCCTGCAATTTTTTCTTTGTTGGCAAAGTCTTCACTAGGACCTTCTTTAAGCACTTGACCAAAGGTATCCCAGAATTTTTGATAATCTTCGGTATCTGCTTTAGCCATTTTCTCTAGCATATCTAATACGCGCTTAGTTAGCGCTGATTTCATGCTATCAATGACTGGATCTTTTTGTAGGATTTCGCGTGATACGTTTAATGAAAGGTCATTAGAGTCAACTACACCTTTGATAAAACGCAGATACAGTGGTAAAAACTGATCCGCTTGATCCATAATAAATACACGCTGCACATAGAGTTTTAAGCCTTTAGGTGCTTCACGATGATATAAGTCAAAAGGCGCGCGCGCGGGAACATAGAGGAGCGAAGTGTATTCTAATTTACCTTCAACACGGTTATGGCTCCAAGCCAATGGATCGTCATAATCATGGGCAACATGCTTATAAAACTCTTTATATTCGTCTTCTTTAACTTCAGAGCGAGAACGTGTCCATAGCGCGCTAGCACGGTTAACTACTTCCCACTCGCCTGCTGCCTCTGCACCTTCTTCCTCTTGCTCTTTAGGCAGTTCAATAGGCAACCCCACATGGTCAGAGTACTTGGTGATGATAGTGCGCAGGCGCCAACCGTCGGCAAAATCCACTTCAGTTTCTTTTAGGTGCAATACAATACGGCTACCACGTTCTTCTTTAGTGATAGTTTCAATATCAAACTCACCTTCCCCTTTTGAACTCCAGAGAACTGCTTGGTCAGCAGGTAAATCAGCACGACGGGTATACACATCCACTTGGTCTGCCACAATAAAGGCAGAGTAAAAGCCCACACCGAACTGGCCAATGAGCTGAGAGTCTTTCTTTTGATCGCCCGTTAATTTACTTAGAAAATCTGCTGTTCCTGATTTAGCGATAGTGCCTAAGTTAGCGATCACTTCATCACGACTCATGCCAATACCATTGTCCTCAATGGTTAGCGTTTTAGCCTCTTTATCGAAGCTAACGCGAATACGCAATTCGCTATCATTAGCCAATAATGCGCCATTAGATAGCGCTTCAAAACGTAGCTTATCCACTGCATCAGAAGCGTTTGAAATCAGCTCACGCAAGAAAATTTCTTTATTGGAATACAATGAGTGAATCATTAAATGCAGAAGCTGTTTAACTTCTGTTTGAAAACCTAGGGTTTCTTTAGCCTTAGTAGCGCTCATAACGACACAAACTCCACACTTTTAAAAGATACTTAAACCAATGCTTCCTTTAATGGGGATATTTTTGTGAAATACAAGGATTTTGTTACTGTAAAAAATTGTTAAGTTTTCACATAAAACCTTCTCATCACCTTAGACTCTAAGTAGTTTGCTCTTCTCTTTTAGGAAACACATATGAAAAACATCTTCTCTCTTACCATAGCCATTTCAATTAGCTTGCTGTTAAGCGCTTGCGGGAAAGAAGAAGCTCCTGTTACAAAAGAAGCCCCTTCAATCCTGACACATGGCCAACAACAAATTGACAAGGTCAAGCATGACTTAGAAGCCGCCAATAAACAGGCGATAGATAACATGAACCACGCTTTAGGCGAAGATGCGCCAAACACAAGTAACTAAGAAGGCCACCTGAGTAATGAGAAAACAACTACTGCTTAGCTTACTTATTTCCACAAGCGCCCTCTTAACAGCGTGCGAAAAAGAAGCTCCTGCTAAGCAACAGCCCCCCATGAGTGCGGCGGTGCCACAACAATCTACTAGTACAGCAGAAGTTGATACAGGCACCCAACAAACCATAGAGCATCTAAACCAAGCGCTAGGAACCTCCCCAAAAAACGATACTTCAGCTTGGGAGAAAACCAAAGACACCAGCAACGAAGCCTGGAATAAAACCAAGGAAGCTTCTAGTAATGCGTGGGAAAAAACTAAAGAAGCTACAGAAAATACTATCAATAAATTAAAAAACTAATTTTTAACGATAAAAGCCAGCTCAATAATGGCTTTTATCGTGCACTCCCCACTGTTTGCTTAATTTGGATTACTGAATTTAGATTTAATAAGATGTTGGCCAAACGCTCTATCTAATATCAGCATCATCAATAAAGTAAAGCTAACGGGTAGCACCCAGCCCATTTGCTGCTCAGCACCCCATAACGCCTGAATAAAGTCGGGCACTAAAAAATCCCACTTAGCCGCAACAAAAGCATCAAAAATTCCAAACACCAATGTAACCAAAAGCGTTGGAATAAAAACCAATGGCGGATAGCGCCAGAGTTTATGGGCCAACGAAAGCAAAACCAATACGACAGATAATGGGTATAACCCAACTAAAACTGGAATCGAAAAAGCTAATAAATCAGTCAGACCAACATTTGAAACGAGCCAACTAAATAAAGTCACCAGTAGCACAATCAAACGATACGACATGCCTGTTAACTCGGCAAAATACTCACCACAAGCTGTAATCAAGCCTACTGCGGTCGTCATACAAGCAAGAATAATTACACTAGCAAGCAATACATTACCTAAGTCACCAAAAGTATACTGCACATAGGCCGCTAAAATTGCGCCACCATTGGCAGCATCCGCTGCAATGGCATAACTACTTGCCCCAAGGTTAATTAGCGCTAAATAAACCAGAGACAAACCTACTGCACCAATAACACCTGCAACAATGCAATAACCTGTGATAAGTTTTTTGTCAGTAATGCCTTTACTACGTACCGCATTAGCAATAACCAAACCAAACACCAATGCCGCTAAAGCGTCCATTGTTAAATAGCCATCTAAGAAACCAGATAGCATTGCATTTTCTTGATAGCGTTCTGTTATAGGTCCTAATGCTCCAGCTGGAGCTGCAATAGCGCTAATACCTAAAATTAATAAGCCTAGCAATAACGCTGGGGTTAATAACTTGCCCAACCGGTCAACCATTTTTTTAGGATTAATAACTAAACAAAATACAATCGTAAAATAAAGACTGGAGTACCCCCATAAAGCTATTGAGGAAACCTGCGCAAGATAATCTTTCTCCACCAATTGCTCAGTATTCACAAAGGGTAAATATTTTAGAAAAGGTGTAATACCAATTTCAAAAGAAACAGCAGCGGTACGAGGTGTACCGAAAAATGGGCCAATGGCCAAATAAATAGCTACGGCAAAAACCAACCCCGCTACTCGGCCTACAGGCGAGGTTAAAATAGCCATGCCACCACCTGCTCTAGCCAGAGCAATAACAGTTAATAATGGCATACTCACTGCTGTAATTAAAAAGCCTAAGCAGGCAGCCCATGAGGCAGCACCCGCTTTCATACCCACTTCAGCTGGAACAATAATATTCCCAGCACCTAAAAATAAAGCAAAGGTCATAAAGCCCAAGGCTAAAACTTCATAGCCGCTTAAGCGATTCATGCGTGATCCTTACCAGCTGATGTACAAGATCATTGTCACAACTGAACAAGTAGAGAAAGCCCAAATGGATAACTTGAGTGCAAAAAAATTAGCCTTCTTGGATATAAGTGCTAATTCGGTGGGTAACATAACAAATTTAAACGCATGCTAGAGCACAAGCAGCCAACTTGCCATAAAATGTTAACAACAACCCAGAAATCAAATAAAAAATTCTAAATCTAAAATATTTTAAAAATAAAATACTAATAACAGATAACTAATTGGCAGTTAAAATTTTATATTTCAACCTATTATTCCAAAGTAGTAGATTAAAAAAGCCAAGCTACTGCTTGGCTTTTATGCAGACTTCCTAGTTAGTTTATGACTTAATCTGCTGCGCAATATGTTTAATGGCTTGAGGGGCATAGCGATCTAGCACTATAGCCGAGCATAGCGTAAAAACAGCTGGTAACACCCAAGCCATCTGCATATCAACACCAAATAGACCATCAAACATCGCTGGCACATAAGCATTTAATTTAGCTGCATTTAAACCATCGACTAATCCAAAAATGAAGGTTACATACATAACAGGGATAAATACTATAGATGGATAATTCCAAAGCTTGCTGCTTAAGGCTAATAGAATCAAAGCAATAGCTAGTGGATACAAACCATATAAAACTGGAATAGATAGCTCTAGTAATTGGCTTAAGCCCACATTAGAAATCAACCAGCTAAAGGTCGTAAACACACTGGCAATAACCCAATACGGAATATCTGTTAAGTCATTAAAAAACTCTGCACAGGCTGTAATTAAACCAACAGCTGTAGTTAAACAAGCCAGCACAATAACCAAAGCCAATAAACTATTACCAACATCGCCAAAGGTATGCTCTACATATTTGGCCAATATCAATCCACCATTAATATCTGGAATATCCTTTACTAGATCGTAAGAGCCAGCCCCTAAATAAATAAGTGTCAAATAAACAAGTGATAAACCCACAGCGGCCATCAAACCCGCATAGATGCTGTAACGTGTAATCAATTTTTGATCTGTAATTCCTTTACTACGGATAGCATTAGCAATAACCAAACCAAACACTAATGCTGCAAGGGCATCCATGGTTAAGTAACCCTCAAGGAAACCTTTTACCATAGGAACTTTACTGTATTCTGCTTGCACTGGTCCCATTTCGCCAGCAGGTAAAAACATGGCTGTACCACCTAGCACAATAAGCCCTAGCAGTAATACAGGCGTCATTATCTTGCCCAAGTTATCAACAATTTTACTAGGACGTAGCGCTAAAAATAATACAATCGCAAAATACAGCGTTGAATACCCCCAAAGCGCTGTAGAAGCTACAGGCTTATAACACTCTTCACTGACTAAGCAGCTTTGA
The DNA here is from genome assembly GCF_047470865.1 of Pseudomonas sp. F1_0610. Lineage (NCBI taxonomy): Bacteria > Pseudomonadati > Pseudomonadota > Gammaproteobacteria > Pseudomonadales > Pseudomonadaceae > Pseudomonas > Pseudomonas sp. F1_0610. The sequence continues at coordinate 15,623 of NZ_JAZDRH010000016.1, read as the reverse complement.
TCAACGCCAGGCAAAAACTTTAAGAAAGGTGTTAAACCTATTTCAAAAGACACTGCTGCAGTACGAGGTGTAGCAAACAAAGGGCCTATTGCTAAATATACAGCTACAGCAAAACAAACTGCCACAAAACGCCCTAAAGGAGAGGCCAAGCTAATTAGTCCGCCCCCTACACGACCTAAGGCAACTACTGCCAATAATGGCAGACTTACCGCACTAATTAAAAAACCGATAGAGGCTGGCCAAGCCTGCGCCCCAGCTTGCATACCAATTAAAGCCGGCATAATAATATTGCCTGCGCCTAAAAATAACGCAAAGGTCATAAAACCTAGAGCGAGCAACTCAAAACTACTTAAACGCTTCATTTATTTTCAAACCAAAGGATGCAACACAGCACAAGGCTGCATTTAGATACAGGTAACTGATAACTATCAGCTGTTTCAATTGCCATCGCTTGGTGTGCGACCCTTATTTTTAAGGCGAGTTATTGCACTGGGTAAGTGGCATTACTGCTATTGTAATCCTTAAAAACAATCATCCATCGGGTAAGATGGAACTAGTAACAATAACAAATTACGCTTATTTTTTTTAGTAAATATCAATAATTCGCTAATAAACACTAATTTTTTTAGGGTTTAGAAAATAACTAAAACAGGGCCTGATCATTTTAGCCAAAATTAATTAAATTTCCTCAATTAACCGCAATCTATCGTTTTAGCCACAACAAAACGCAAAAGCCCTGAATAACTCAGGGCTTTTTAGATGAGGTAAATATCTTTTATTCTTTTGAGGATTTATTGGCTTGTTGAACCACATAATCAATGGCACGCGGCGCATAACGATCCAAAATAAAAGCGGCAAGCACTGTGTAACAAACAGGAAGCAGCCAGCCCATTTTTACTTCTGCGGCAAAAATCCCATCAAACATGCGTGGCACATAATCATTTAATCCCGCAGCATTTAAACCATCAACAATGCCAAACAGCAAAGTAACAAACAGAGTTGGAATATAAATGAGTGGTCGATAATTCCAAACACCATCTGCCAGGGCTAAAAGTGTAATAACAATAGCCAATGGATAGAGTCCTGTTAGCACGGGTGCAGAGAAACTGAGCAACTGCTCTAAACCCACATTCGACACCAACCAGCTAAACAAGGTAAAAGCAATAGCTATAATGGTATAAGGAATACCGGTAACATCGTTGAAAAACTCACCACAGGCAGTAATCAATCCTACAGCGGTAGTTAAACAGGCCAGCACCATAACTAATGCCAGCAAGAAGTTACCGTAATAACCAAAGGTATGGTTCACGTATAAGGCTAAGATATCGCCACCATTAGAAACACCGCTAGCAATACTATAACTACCAGCGCCTAAATAGATTAGAGTTAAATAAACTAAAGACAAACCTATAGCAGCAATAATGCCAGCATAAATTGAATAACGTGTAATGAGTTTTTTATCATTAACTCCTTTACTGCGAATTGCATTGGCAATCACCAAACCATAGACCAATGCACCCAATGCATCCATTGTCAGATAGCCATTGAGAAAACCGCCTAGCATAGGTAATTTTGAAAACTCATCCGATACAGGACCAATCGGGCCAGCAGGAGCAAAAACGGCAGCACAACCTAATACAATCAAGCCTAATAATAATACTGGCGTAATGATTTTTCCTAAGCGATCAATAATTTTACCTGGCGATAAAACCAGATAAAGCACAATTAAGAAATAGATAGTGCTATAAATCCAAAGCGTCCAGTTGGCTACGTTATCTTTGTAGGTTTTATCAGCTAACTGAGCCGCATCCACAAATGGCAAATACTCAAAAAATGGCGTAATACCAATTACAAAGGAAGCATTGGCTGTACGCGGTGTTGCAAATAATGGCCCTATTGATAAATAAACACTAATGGCAAAAACCAATCCGACTGTTTTACCCAGTGGCGAGGTTAACGTAGTTAGCCCACCACCAACACGGGCCAAGGCAACCACTGTCAGTAGAGGTAGGCTAACACCCGTAATCAAGAAACCGAGACCCGCAACAAGCGTATACTCACCCGCTTGCATACCAATTAACACAGGAAAAATAATATTACCTGCACCTAAAAATAACGCAAAGGTCATAAAACCTAAGGCGAGTAATTCAAAACCATTAAGGCGTTTCATAACATTCAACCATCAGTGGCATGGCCTTAGCCACGCCGATGAAAAGATTGTTCTGTGCTGAGCTAATTGAGGAAGGTTGCGGTTAGCGAACCTATTTAGGCGGATAGTACTTAGCCGATAATGCCAAGAAATACACAAGAAACCTAAACAACAACCACTTATAATGTGGTAAGCAGTTAAAAACAGCTTTAGCTAGTAGGTAACACAGAAATTAATTGAACAATTATAACAAATTTTGCTTATTTTTATCGTTTTAGCTCGCCCAGGCCCCAAGTCCGCAATAATTACTATCAATACTTTAGTTGAGGTTTTTTTTATTGTGCTTTACCGCAATTTTTAACCCCGTATTGGATTATTTTAACTTTTTATTGCTACAAAAGAGAAAACACTTTATTTATTACTGTTTTCTATGATGCTTTGGTTAGCCAATCAAACATAGATACAAACAAAAACGGTGCTAGCTTATTCATTAAACTAGCACCGCTTCTTAGGTAACACCGAAACTAGGCGTTACGTAATGGCCAACCCGTTACTTCTGATAACGCCTTACCAATTTCATCCAAAGAACGCACAGTACGCACTCCAGCATCTTCTAACGCAGCAAACTTTTCAGCCGCTGTGCCTTTACCGCCAGAAATAATAGCCCCCGCATGTCCCATACGCTTACCTGCTGGTGCTGTAACACCTGCAATATAGGAAACGACTGGTTTAGTCACATTCGCTTTAATAAAGGATGCCGCTTCTTCCTCTGCTGTACCACCAATTTCGCCAATCATAACAATGGCTTCTGTCTGTGGATCATCTTGGAAGAGTTTAAGAATATCGATAAAGCTTGAACCTGGAATCGGATCGCCACCAATACCTACGCAGGTAGATTGGCCGTAACCTGCGTCTGTTGTTTGTTTCACTGCCTCATAGGTTAAAGTACCTGAGCGTGAAACAATTCCGACTTTACCTGCGCGATGAATATGACCTGGCTGAATGCCAATTTTACATTCATCAGGCGTAATTACACCTGGGCAGTTAGGCCCAATAAGACGCACACCTAACTCATCACATTTGAGTTTAGCATCGAGCATATCCAAGGTTGGAATACCTTCTGTAATACAAACAATCAACTCAATACCAGCATAAGCAGCTTCTAAGATAGAGTCTTTACAAAATGCAGCAGGCACATAAATAACAGAGGCATTAGCACCTGTTGCTTGTACCGCTTCTTTAACTGTATCAAATACGGGTAGGCCTAAATGAGTAGTACCGCCTTTGCCAGGTGTAACGCCACCTACCATTTTAGTACCATAAGCAATGGCTTGTTCTGAGTGAAATGTACCCTGTGAACCAGTGAAGCCTTGGCAGATGAGCTTAGTGTTTTTATCAATCAAAATACTCATTGGTTCTCTCCTGCTGCTTTCACTACTTGCTGAGCGGCGTCAGTCAAACTGGTGGCGGCAATAATATTCAAACCGCTGGCGGCTAAAACCTTACTGCCTAACTCTGCATTATTACCTTCTAAACGTACTACTACAGGCACTTTTACGCCCACTTCTTGTACTGCGCCAATAATGCCTTCAGCAATCATATCGCAACGTACAATACCGCCAAAAATATTTACCAAAACGGCTTTTACTTTTTCATCAGATAAGATGATTTTGAAGGCCTCAGTTACGCGCTCTTTAGTTGCACCACCGCCTACATCAAGGAAGTTCGCTGGCTTGCCACCATACAGATTTACAATATCCATAGTACCCATGGCTAAACCGGCACCATTTACCATACAGCCAATATCACCCTCTAAAGCAACATAATTGAGCTCAAAGCGTGCTGCGTGCGCTTCGCGTGGATCTTCTTGGCTAGGGTCGTGATAGGCACGTAATTTAGGCTGACGATAAATTGCATTACCATCAATATTGACTTTAGCATCAAGGCACAACAAGTCACCTGTTTTAGTTATCACTAAAGGATTCACTTCCATTAGTGCCATATCGTAATCTTTGAATAACTGCGCGGCTTTTAGGAAGATGCTAGTAAATTGCTTAACTTGATCCCCTTTTAAACCTAGTTTATACGCAATTTCACGCCCCTGAAAAGGCTGAGCCCCAACGGTAGGATCAATAATTTCTTTAATAATTTTTTCAGGCGTTTCGTGGGCGACTTTTTCAATCTCCACGCCACCTTCTGTAGACGCCATAAAGACAATACGGCGTGTACCACGATCAACTACAGCACCTAAATAGAGTTCTTTTTCAAAATCAGTGCAACGCTCTACTAAAATAGTATTAACTGGCTGCCCTGCTGCATCTGTTTGATACGTAACTAGACGCTTACCTAACCAATGCGCCGCAAACTCTTTAGCCTCGCTAGCTTTGCTAACCAGCTTTACACCACCTGCCTTGCCTCGTCCCCCGGCATGGACTTGTGTTTTTACAACCCAGCGTTCACCACCTAACTGCTCACAGGCTTGCTCTGCTGCCTCTGGTGTATTGGTAGCAATACCTTTAGATACTGGTAAACCTACTTCAGCGAAAAGTTGCTTCGCCTGATACTCGTGAAGATTCATACGTTAATCACCATTTTACTCAGGTTCTGCGACATCACTTTGCATCCAATTACAAAGTCTGCGTTATGCATACTAAAGAGATCCTATTGTTTTTATATTGATCTTACGCCATTGATTAATGACATCTGTTCACAAAAAACAGAACATCCACCTACAATAAAGCCAGCTCAACGCTAACAGTATTTAGCTAAGTGAACCAGTAATATATTGGGATTTTATGATCAAAGTGCAAACTTCATAAAGAGGATTGATTACAGAATATGTCTAACCAAGCTCGCCTAGGTTAGCAAGCCGAATACTGTCTATCATGTGCTTTCGTAAGTGTTAAAGCCTTATTTAACAAATAAAAACAGCTCTAGTAAACACTACTAACACTTCAAAGAATACTAACCTGCACTGAACTGTTTTTTAAGCTGCCTATGCGGCAGTGAACCTGATCTAACCATGGTAGGAACTTCTTCCTATTTTCTAAGCTGCCTATGCGGCAGTGAACACGCAGCGTTACCAGTGCAGCACAATGCGGACTTTCTAAGCTGCCTATGCGGCAGTGAACCTATCGGACAAGAGCAAGACCGCAGTGTTAGCTTTCTAAGCTGCCTATGCGGCAGTGAACCCAGCCAGTACCAAGGCGAAGCCTGCGATTCATTTCTAAGCTGCCTATGCGGCAGTGAACTTTCTGCTGATGTTGAAGGCGTTTTTTATGATTTTCTAAGCTGCCTATGCGGCAGTGAACCCTATTAGCTGGGCAGCCTCAGGCGCTGAGATTTTCTAAGCTGCCTATGCGGCAGTGAACGAGAAAAGAGCGTGCCGCCTTTTCAGGCTCAGTTTCTAAGCTGCCTATGCGGCAGTGAACCATTCCTAACGGGTAATCCATCATATTTTTAATTTCTAAGCTGCCTATGCGGCAGTGAACATTATGACATTGACGAAAGCAATCGTTTTGGTTTTCTAAGCTGCCTATGCGGCAGTGAACTGGGACGGCCGTTATCTATAGCGTCGGATTGCTTTCTAAGCTGCCTATGCGGCAGTGAACTGCCAAGAGAGTAAGGAGAAAACATGAGCCAAATTTCTAAGCTGCCTATGCGGCAGTGAACAAATTCTTGTAGCAAATTGCGATGCAGATAATTTTCTAAGCTGCCTATGCGGCAGTGAACTAGTAGCGGAAGCGGCGCGACTTTCTTCCTTTTTTCTAAGCTGCCTATGCGGCAGTGAACAAGCGAAGAAACTGCAAAAGTACAACTAGAATTTTCTAAGCTGCCTATGCGGCAGTGAACAACACAACAGACCCGGCGGCAGGGCTAAACATTTTCTAAGCTGCCTATGCGGCAGTGAACAAACTTCGATCCAAATCAGCTTCATGTACCAATTTCTAAGCTGCCTATGCGGCAGTGAACGCGCACGTAGAGAATGCGACGGGCGGCAACGTTTTCTAAGCTGCCTATGCGGCAGTGAACGGGGCATTAGTAGTGTGTTTCAAGGTTTATATTTTCTAAGCTGCCTATGCGGCAGTGAACGCTTTACATCACGTATCCCGCTAGCCGTTTTTTTTCTAAGCTGCCTATGCGGCAGTGAACCAGGGCTACCCTTGGTGGGCATCAGGTAGGGGTTTCTAAGCTGCCTATGCGGCAGTGAACAGCCAGTCATCGAGGATGGTTTTGTTGATTGATTTCTAAGCTGCCTATGCGGCAGTGAACTGTAATTGTAACGCAAAAAAATAAGTTACAACAGCAACTTAGGTGTCAAAACTAGGATTTACCCCAAGTTTTTCGCTGCTATTGTAACCTATTGATTTATATAAGTTATTAAAGAACTTAAAAAAATTGGGTCAAAATTCGGGTACAGCTGTATTTTGGCTTAGTCCGTAAGCATTAAACCCCTCTTTCCCTATTTCTGTTGCAGGTATTTTTTCTATAAACAGCTTAAATTGTTGCTTATGAGTAAAATCTGAACCACTTAAACTATGCATTTGAATAAAAGGCAAATCACAGTGTGTGGTTATATTTAGATACCGTTGCAATGCTTCTTCGTATGTAATATCACCTCGTTTTATACGATGCCTAGCTAATCGCTCTGCATTACTTTTGACCTGCTTGCGCTTATAAATGGCATATCCATTTACTTGCTTAGGTACGCTACGGATTGGGCTGATATGCACATAGTCAGTTAGGCGTTCTAACCATCTACTCAAATCTAACGCTACTAGCTCAGCCTCCGTTTGGGAAAAAACACGCAGTTTGCTACCCAAATAGCTTATTTTCTTATCCGAGTTTAAACGGTACTCAGGAAAAGCAACACCAAGACTCACCTGATTATCACTGTTTTTTGATTCAACCAATGCTATATGCAATTGCGTATATACCTTGGACCAAATAAAGTACAGTGAAATTTCTGGCTGCCTTATTAGTGTAACTTCTTGATAGAAATTCATAACATGTCCTTATTCCTTAGTGCTTTTACCAAAAACGCCGCCACGAATAAGCACTGCTATAACATAGTGTTTTTGTTCTAGGCTAGATAGCTCATCTCCAGTAGAAAAGGCATCAAATAGGCTAAAGAAGTCATTTTTTTCTTTTGGTGTTCTAAAAGCATGTCCTAAATTTGTCACAGCGCCATACGGTTCTGCTGCAATCGGCAGTTGATATTCTGCAAAGTCTGGATACCATGTATCTATAGTTCGTAAAGCATTGCCAATTTTTTGCGAATGCATCGCTGCTACATCATTTACGGCATAAAGTATTTTGCTTTTTTTGTCTTTGCTGTTGTTTTTATCTAACACTAGCTCTTCACTAGGGTAAACCTCTTGAGCTTGGCCTAGCAATGCATAAGCCTCGACTTTAATCAATAAATAATTTTGTTTGCCTTCCAATGCCTCTGCAATAGCCGCTGCTAACTGTTCAAGTTTAGTGTCTGTTTTATCGAATTCTTTTAGTGAGTATTCAAAAGCATTAAACTCAAGAGATACGCCATCATTTAGCGTTACACTGATCTGAATTTTTTCTGCACCTACTCGATTACGCCATAGAAAACGGCCATTAGCGATATTGTACGCATATCGTTTTGCTAGTTCTTTAAAACCAAATTCAGCAATATACGTCTGAACTGCCTCAGCATAACTTGCCAAAAACTCTTTGTTATTACAAGCAGATGGTTTATCTAGGCCACTAAGTACTTTTAATGTAAATGTAACTTTTAAAGTATCTTGCTTTTCAGTAAGAGCACAGGTGTCTACGCGCTGCAAATTAGCTTTATCTACTTCTGCATTTAGTTTTAAAGTATTATTTGCAGTGGCTGCTTTTAAACGATTAGAAATAGTACCTCTTACAGATTTTTCTACTAATGCCAGCGGCTCAGCTTGGCTACGATTACTCCATGTTGTGCCATAAAAAAAAGCATCTGAAGGCACTAGTTTTTTTTCAAAAGATAAAACACTTGCTACCTCAATAGTACTCTTGGCCATTTTATATTCCTTCTTGGATATTAAGTAATTTATATACTGAGTTAAAGTTGATTACGACACAGATATAAGTCATTACTTAAATCGGTATCGTACTCCCATAAAATATCGTCAATTTTTTTCGCGCGGTAAGGTAAAATAAATTCGCCGAGTGTAACTATACTTTCAGCAAAGCGATGCGGTGTTTCTTGGTCGCGCTGGTTTAATATTGGCACACTGCTTAAATCAGAAATACCTTGAAATCCAACAGCTACAGGTACAATCCAACCGGCTGTTTTTCGACTACTTTGCCAGAGATACTTGCCATCAGTACTTTTCTCTTCTGTTGCTTGAACATTTACCGTTAAATGGTCAAGTAACGCATCAATGGCATCCAGCCCCTCATTCATACTAGATACCATTAAATCCTTTCGCTCAATTAATACATTGCCTAGCATTAATGCATTAGTGACTTTTTTAAGCTCTTGCTTCGGACTATCAGCATCAGTATCAAAAAATAGCAATTGGCATGCCTCAACTTGCTGGACATCACCACTCGCAAACTTCATGGTCATAATCAATTGATTACTTACCTTTAGCAGTTTTTCTTTGTCATCAATATCAAACCCTTCTATTTCAAATAGCAATGAAACTTCTAGATGACAACGTGCTTCTTCAATGAATGCGGGTCTATTACCATCTTTATCTAAAGGATTTCCCGTGCCTACGATAGAGTAAACATAATCTCCTCTGCCTTTAAACGCTTGTAAATCAAGTTGATGACAACTAACTGCTAGTTTTGTAAAGCTAATATTTGATAAACCAGTAGCCTGTAACTGACGTTGCAAAGCATGCATCGCTCCCATCCAGGCAGTCATTGCTGGAAAACCTATGGTGAATGGGCTACTCATAGCATTGGCGTTATGAATTTTAAGATGAGGAATTAACAAGAAAACGCGACTCATTAGAAAAACTCCTTATCTTCCGCAAGGGACTGCTCTACTTCATGCGTTATAAACTTAAGCGAAGTATCATCCAAACTCGTCTTTCCATTTATGTCTTCATAAGTACTAAGAATTACTCTAGCCATTTGTTTAGCCACATCTTCGCGCCACTCACTATCCTCAGCTCTAAGGTCTTTATACTGATTGTCAAGCCAAATTTTTTGGCTCATTGGTAAATTTTGGTAAGCATCATTATCTGTCCAGTTGTTTTCACTAGAGCTTCGTAGCTGATAAGCCTTATACAAAATTAAATCAATAATACTTTGCACTATATTTTCAATAGCTGATCGTATTTCTAAGTTATTCCATTTACTTAACGTTAATTTATGCAATGCTATAAAACGGGATTTTTCGGCTTTTAAATAGAGTGTTTGTGTAAAAAAATTCTGCTTTGGTAAACGAATATTTCGTGTTTTAAATCTAGGAGGCAAGCAGGGCAAGAGATAGGCTTGACCATTATTTCGATTATTCAAAACGCTAATATTCTGTGGTTTATTACCGCCATAACCTGTAATGGTCAAGTCAAATAAATCACGATATCCTGTAGCGTGGTTCTCTCCTTCTCTTTTAGCCGCTCTGGCTTCTTTTTGCACTTCAGAAAAGCGAAGGGTATTAATACGTTCTTTAAATGTTGTTATTAGACCAGATCCTGTTAAAAGAGAAAGAAGGTGGTACTGATTTTTTGCAACAGGGAAATATACTTGCTTTAACAAAGTATCTGTTTTTATTGCTCCTATTTCTTGTTTAATTGTTAAAAAAGAGTCTTTCAGCTCTTCAAAATTTAAGCCTAAATTATTAATTGTTTCTTGCAAGCTAATATTTGACTGTTCAAAAGCATCTAATATGTTTTGATTATCTATAGAGGGAATGGGCAGAGATAAAAATTGATACACATCCATGGCCGCTGCATTACCAAATGCATCCAACTGGCTGACTACATTACCACTGCGCAAGTAGCCATCACACCGCGATGGGTTATTAGCAATCACACTAGTGCTTTTGGCGCTTGGATGAGAAAATTTACTAGGGTGTGTCGTTATTGATAATTGACTCGCTCGTTTTGCAGCGTCCGACAGCCAATTAGCCAAGTTAAAACGCTCAGTAGCATCTATTTCAAATTGCTGTCGCTCAGTATCATCTTTAGCTTTTTTAAGTTTTGCTTCTAGCCATGTTGCTTTTCGCCTACTGACAAAATCGTTGATTGTTTCAATCATTATGACCTTCCAGTTCAATAGTATAAGCTGCCTACTTGGCAGTGAATTTACAGCTCACATTACACAATTAATAGAGCTTTCAAGCTATTTATAAAGTAGTAATGGCAACATTGTCATAAAATCTAGCTAGCCCTATTAGAAATAACTTTGAGCCTAGTCAAATAATCCCAAATCATCAGAATATGTATAGCTTTTGAGCTCACTACCTTGAGGTTCGGGTAGCATAATCTCCCCATAGCGTTGAGATATTCTTTGCATTAAATAGTCAATATCACTCTCCAGTCCTGCTTGAGGAGCGCTATAGGCTTGCAAAATGCTAGAGTAGTCGCGCTTAAACCATATTCTAGACTGTTCTAAAGGACTCAGCTCGATAGGCTTGATACCATACCAATCTTGCCGATTAAGCCAAATGCCCTCCTCTGTTTTTGTGCAGAAAGAGAAGGTTTCATCGTTATAAATCCAAAATAATTGCACACTGGGCTCATTTTGCCTAAACCGATGAAACCGCTGCGGTAATGCCGTTAAAAACCATATTTCCTCTAGCCATCCCTGAGTAAAACGCGGCCCACCCTTTTTATTACCTAGTTTAAAATGTGTAACCTCGTGCTCTAAATCAGCCAATTTTTTACTAGGCTGCAAAACAGAAGCTTCTCGAATGCGCGGAATAGCACTGATATTGAGTAAACTCTGTTCATGCTCAATTAAATCAGTCAAGCTTTTGCTTTCTAGTGAAAATCGCTCAGACTCAAACCCTGGTCGATTAAAGGCTATAGGCCTATTATATAAACCTTTTAGATTAAACTGCATCAGGGCTATATTGGCATTAGTAATATCTGTGTCTGGTTTACGATGACGCAAAACACGTCCAGATAACTGAATAATAGATCGATATGAAGAAGGTTCAATAACTGCCCAATCAAAATCATGATCACGTCCTACTTCTTCTACTGGCGTTGCTACTAGAATAAATATCAAATTATCTGTAGTAGCTGCGTCTATCTGCTGACGAATATAAGTATGATCAAACGCTTTAGGCATTTCTCCCGTTTTTTCTTTGCGCGATAACACTTCATCCAAATGCTGCTCCTGGACACTGCGTAATAGCAATACTTGCCTTGAATGATAAGCCATTACCTTCGGCGAATTATTCTGATCCCAGTCAGCATTTAATAAATATCGAGTTAAGGCGACACAAGGCTGAATATTGGCAACACGCACAACGCCAAAAGAAATTTTCTTACCAGAAACCACATCAACAGTATGATGCTTTTGATGTAACTGCTGTATATTCTCTTTGATTAACTCAAAGTATTGATCTTGAATATTATTATCTTGCTTAACTTCTTTTTTAGCTAATAAATGCGCACAGGAAATAATATGGGCGCGTTGTTTTATTTTTTGTTTATAAAGTTCTTGGCAGCGCTTTTCAATATACTCATCATGATTAGCGCAGTACTCATGCGAGTCAGCCTTATGTCGAGATAAAGACAGTGCTTTTATCTTAGTAGAAAACTCATCTACCCACATGGCATTGACAGTTAAATTTTTAATTTGATGAAAACAACAAAATAGTTGAAATCCCTTCTGATAAGCATGATATAAATTAGTTGCCAAGCTAGGAGGAATGGTTGCTGAGGAAATCATGACCTTACGCCCCAACATGCCTGCTAAATGAATTAGCCTTGATAATGGTATTAAGTCATCTACATTAAAATCATCAACCTCATCAATCACTAGATCAGAAGATAATAGGCGCAAATAAGGTAGTAAATACTTTCCACCTCGTATTGTTTCTGTAGCTCCCATAATATGATCGATAGTACAAACTAATACTGGCTGATATAAAAAGGCTTTATTTCTTTTAGCTTGATTTGGTTTATTAGGTGGAAATAATATATTTAAAAATTCTGGAAAAAACTGCTCATCTGGAAAGTCAATTTCTTCATTCAATAGTTCTTCTAATGATTCAGATCCTATCTCTTCATAATTTACATTTTCTTCAGTATGCTTTAGTTTTTTATGTTGATCATGTAGTTCCTGAACAGCTTTAGAACCAATTAATACCGCCAAATCCTCTTTTTCCATACCCAGCTGATCACGATAAGCATCTCCAGTTTGCAATGTTAAGGTGCGTAGCCCCAGAGCCAAAATATAACGTAGGCTATCTGCATCCTCTGATAAAGCCTGCATAATCTTTGCATTAGCAATGGTTTTTCCTGTGCCAGTGCTAGCCATATTGACAATAAACCATCCTTGTTCAAAACTGAATACATCTTTTTTTCTAAAGTCTTTTATGGATTTAACTGCGTTGTCCTGCCACATAAATTGCGTTGGACTTTTACTTTTTATTTTCCGCAAATCATGTGCAAAAGGCATATCTAGAGTTAAGTTCTTTAAATATTGAGAGGCTTTTAAACCATGCTGATACACTCCAAGCAAATGTTCATCTAGATATTGTTTTACTCCGCCGTTAACTTTATCAGTATTCGCCATTAAATTGGTTGTTTTACTCAATTTACTAAAACTAGCTTTTGGCAGTGATGAGAAGTAATGGTCACCTAACATAAGGCAAGCTCGAGAATATTGAATAACTAGCCTCCAACTACCATTATCAATAATCTCTTGAATCTTATCTAATGAAAACAGAAGTTTTCTGGCCCATCGTTTTAATGCAGCAATCCACTCTGAGGATTCTGCAAGTAAGCCTTGTTTAAAAGTAAAGCACTTAGGGAGCCTTTTATTGAAACTATCATCAATTTTATTTTTATACCCCCAACTTGCTTTAATGGTAGTCAATAACTTAGACAACTGAACAATAGAGGTGTCACTATATTGTTTAAAATCTTGCGTATCTGGCATCTTATGGTGCGTCATAACAATCCAGACGAGCATCTGCGCCAACGGCGGTAACTCTGTTAATTGTTCAAATTTAGTTTCTTCAAAAAGATTTGTCATCCTTTCCAGTAAAGCACTTTCAGTCCAAGTATTTTCGGCTAGCAAGCCTAACCAAGCGTCATCTTTTGTAGTATCTCCAGATAGATCAATTAAAGATTGTAAAAGCAAGCAGGATATCCACTCATGACGTAATGGATCGCCTAAAAATTTACCTTTTTTTGCTACTAGCTTTTCTTGAAATAAATCAGAGCACTTCCCCCAGTCATGTAACAATGCTGAGATTCCCGTTAACCCTTTTATTAAAGGTAAATAGCACCAATCATTTTCAGATTCTTTTACAACTAGTTTTTTCTGCGTAGTATTCACTGGCACATGCCCTAAACTATTAAAACGATTACGGTTACCCACTATCCACAATAAATCACTGCGTCGTCGTGAGCGGATCCAGTGGCAACTGACGGCTGTGTTTTTGGTGACGGTTTGGCGCAAAAGTTTTTTAACAGCTAATAAGCCTTCTTCTGTAATCACGGTTTGCCATGTATTATCACCAATGCGATTGGCGAAGGCATCCAAGACTTTACGCGTACGGGCAATGGCTCTTTTTTCACACTGGGAAACGAAGGTAACTATCATAGAAGTACTCGAAAGAAAGGTTCTGTCTTAAGCTGACGAGGCGCAAAGCACACAAAAAACCGCTTATACGTTCATGACAGGTTTATCCTGAGTTTTAGGTTGTCTAAGCTAGCGGTTTGGTGAAAATCAATGCAACTGATTGACATAAATTACTCACTCCTATGTAAAATTTTTATGTTTACATTGCCAGTTGGGCTAAGGTTACTAGCGTCAACCCAAGAAATTTACTTCAATACAATAAAGCTTGTGCCTAAATTTAATTTATCTCTGAACAGGCTTTTTTGATCTGATCAAACATAAAATCCAATGCTTTGTGTTCAGTAAACTTTTGCAGAATCTGCTGTCTAAATTCTTGTTCGGTGGCCTTTTCTTTGGCACAAATAAATGCCCAAGGAAGAACAATAGCATCTTTAATTAAATCGGCCACATCAAATACCAAAGCTCCTCGACGTGTTTTACCGTGCATCACAGCAAAGCCATGCGGAATACCCAGCACCCAAAGTGTAGTGGCTGCTAATCCATAGGCTAAGTAGTTGCCATGATTTAAAAAGTTATTGGCTAGATCCCCTTCTTCGGGGTTACGTGTAAAAGAAGACGCGCCACTGCGTTGTGCAGCCGCCTTATACAAGTGTTTGGTCATGGCTGCTTCTGCGAGTAATAGATCAGCTACTTTTTGATATTTTTCAACTTTTTGATGATAATCAGTAAGAGCAGACTGAATATCTAAATCATCAATATAGAAGCCTTCCCCTTTTAGATCCGTATCCTTATTCCAAACCCTTTGAACAAACTCAACTCGCGCCACTTGAAATGCTTTAGCTACCGCCAAGCGTTTTTCTTCTTCAAACCAAAATTTCATCCAAGCTTGCATATATTCTGTAGGACGATATTCACTTTGTGGCGTGAGCCATTCAATTTCTGCTCCCATAAATAAAGGCGTACCTCCACCTCCTGTAAAGCCAACTAAAACACCAGCGCTGGCCAACATTCGCATGGCTGCTTGAGTGATAGATGTACCTGTACCCAATAAAATAACCGTAGTATTGGCAATAGGGATATTCCAGTATTGATTTTCGTTTTTGGCTTCCGTTAAGTACAATACCCGTCCATCTTTTTGCATAACACGACAATGCTCTAAATAATAGAGATTAGCGCGCTTTGAGTGGAGTATAGCTTTCATTTCTGAGCTAGACACTAGTGATCACCCCTAAATAGTTTAATTACTCAATCAAACAAAACTACTTGACTAGCAGCAACCACATCATGCTCAAAATCAATAACGCAATCATAGGTTGTAAATACAAACCCTCTGTATGAGAAGTAAGCCCTATTATTTCCTTCTAAATACCCATATATAATTTCTTTACTTGCTATTCCATAACCTTCTTTATCTTCAGTATATTTAAGCCCTCTAGTGTAAATTTCTTTGATAGCTTTCTCTTTAAAATAGTTAATTATCATTGATTTATTATTAATTTTTACAGCTTCAGCACAAATCGTTTCCGCATGTCTTTTAGCATTAAAGTCAAGAACAGCCGCATATATAATAGGAGCTAACATAAAAATCAAAAAAGCTATCACTCCTAATCTATTTTTAATAAATTTCATATTAATTATTAACCCATCCCATTAAAAAATAATTGTCAAATCAGTATACATACCATCATCTATATTTATAAAAAACAAATTAAGACACAGATCAAGCTTAGTTCATAAA
>NZ_JAZDRH010000015.1:42271-79256 GCF_047470865.1 Pseudomonas sp. F1_0610 | reverse complement strand
GTTGAGCGTTTTAACCGAACAGTGCGTCATGAATGGTTAGATTTAAACATCTTTGACAGCATTGAACAGGCTCAAGAACTTGCTACACAATGGCTTTGGAGTTATAACAACGAACGCCCTCACACTGCTATCGGAGGAGTACCGCCAAGGCAGCTATTACAGGCAGCTTAAATTCTACAGATGAGCACTGTGGAAAATGGGGGGATTACAGTTTTACTCAGAGATATCTTTGTATTGTTTTTACTGTATTGAAATCACTGCAGTGGTAGTATTTTATATAATAGTTCACATTATTGTATATTAAATCTATACTGTGCTAGGTTTTATTTAGTCATTTGCTATAGTTTCCACTAGTGAAAGGAAACTTTATGAAAAAAATACTCTTTATCTTGATTGGGATTATCATAACACAGGCTAGCCTAGCAGATGAGCGCTGTGATATCTGGTTAGAAACAGCACAGTCAGTAATGGCTGCAAGGCAAAAAGGAGTATCAATTACTAACTTAATGGCCTTGGTTGATAAGAATGACGATGGTACAGTAAAGGTAGCTATTAATGTTGATGCCATTAAAAAGATGATTGTAGATGCCTATAACTCACCACTGAAAAGCTCTGATCAGGAGAGGAAAGAGCTAATGGTGGAGTTTGGTAATAAGTACTATCTAGTTTGTTTTAATGATACCTAGAATTAAATTTTGGTCGTGTTTTTTTACTTCTTGTATAATAAGACGTTGAAAAATTTAGGTAACAAATTTACTTGCATCTAGAAATAAACCTGCTAGATTTTAGATAGATTGGCGGTTTTGTAAAACCTTGTTGTATCTTTAATCCCCGTTCTAAGCGGGGATTTTTTTATTATATTTGTAAATGGACTATAGTGAGAGTATCTACTCAGAACTGTAACTAATTCAGCAAAATTTACTTAGAGGAAAAGATGGCAACAATTATCCGGAATGAGCTGGCATACTGTATATGTTGCAAAAAGCAGACAAGACAGTTTAGCGAGGAAAATAGTAATGCAGTATCTTATTTACTGAACGTCCCTCTTGCGATTCTTACATTTGGTGTGTGGATCCTTGTTGTTTGGTACTATCGTTCTACTACAGGATCTTTGTTAAAGTGGCGCTGTGTAGAATGCGGGACTATGAATAAATAGTTATTTTTATTTAATATTGAGTTTTAATAGAGCATAAATTATGCGGCAGCAGTATCATTTTAGAGTTGTTGAAGGACGTACTTATATTTGGAATGTCAATAAAATCGTTGATAAATAAAAGACGATTCCAATAAAAAATATTATGCTTTCAGATGTAAAAAATTGAATGAATATTATTGTTTTAATACAATTGATGAAGTTACTTGTAATAGTATTATTGAACATATAAAGTTAGTTAATCAAGCAGATTTAGCTTATCCTATTATTTTATGTTCAGAGGGTAGATTAATTGATGGTATGCATCGTATTGTGAAGGCTATTTTACTAGGCTTAACTCATATTGAAGCTATACAGTTCAGCCACCCTATAGCTCCTGACTACATAGATGTTAATCCTGAAGACTTACCTTATGATAAGTAAATACTAAGTGCCTACCGATAATCTATTAGCATTAGTAAGTTCTATTGAAAAATTAAAGGAGAAGTTTTTTAGCCTAAGTCAGCAAATCAGTAGTATGAACCTTGTATAGTGCCCTTTTTGCATATAATCACAGTTATGCTGAGGGTTCAGCATACTGGTAATCTAGGGGGTATTATGTCTGCTACAAGCAATGCGGTTGAAGTTGGAAAAGTAGTATATGCTTTCGAAGGAGATTTGGGCGCAACGGTTTGGCTGTTGCGTTACGATACAAAAGAGAACAATAAAGCGTTAATTCAAATTATGTTTGTAGATAATGAGCTAAATGGAAAAATAATTTTAGCAGAGGTAGACGAAACGCAAAAACATAAACACTATGTAATTCAATTAAATAATAAACCGCACAGCTTGTTGATTCAAGATAAAAATAAAATAGAGTTATTTCTTCCCGGTGAGCAATCAAATTTAGATTTAGTCTATAATAAAAATTTATCAAGAGCAGGAAATCCTCAAGCATTTTTGGCTGAGTATGAATCTCAGTAATTTTAGCCAACAACAAATAAGGTTAGAGGTGTTCTAGTTAGTTTGTATTATAATTTCTTGTAAATACCTAAACTTTATTTGACCTTCATTCAAGTTGAGCGGCACAACCAAGATCAGATTTTTGCATTATGCCGTCTTCTTTGCATATGCAGAAGGCGGCCTATAGTGTTTAACCAAAGGCAGTAAGCGTTGATCATCCTTGTAACGCTTGCTCTCTGGCGTTTTAACCCAAGCGTAATAGCTGCTGTGGTGAACACGCATCACCTTGCAAACTAGGCGCACAGGATAACGGTGGCAACGAGATTTTATGAATGCGTACCGTTCTTTGACTCGCTGGCAAAGAACACGGCGGCCTCCTTTAAGATGTTGCGCTCTTGCTCAACACGCTTCAGTTCGCGCTTTAAACGAGCGATCTCAGCCTGTAAATCATTATCTTTCAGTCGTTTTTTAACCGGTTTGGAAAAGATCTTAATCCAGTTGTATAGCGTCTTATCACTGATGCCTAAGCGCTTAGCAACGTCTACAACAGCATAACCATGGAGGGGCACTTGGTTGACAGCTTCTTGCTTAAACTCATCTGAATAACGGTAGCCTTTGCTCATGTTTAACCCCTTGTGGTTGTTCATCTTTTTACCATAAAAAGTGTCGGGGTTAGTCAGGCCTTATCATACATCTATATGTTCAGCATCATCTAAAAGTAATTCAACAACATATTTTTTAGCTGCCAATTTAGCTAAGCCTCGACGTCCAAATTCCATAAATAATCCTTAAATTTACTCGTAGCTGTGGATTTTTTATCCAGTAAAAAGGATAGGCCAGATAAAGCAATACAGAAAATACTATCATTACAAATAGTAATGAGACAGTCACAAAAACTGTGACTCAATTATGACGAAAAGATAAAGTTAGAAGTTAGACACATTTCGCACTAAACAGGTCAGGTATTCTATTAATAAAGCCCAAAGGCTTAACCATCAAACCTTAAGGACTTATTAGCAGCACGACTAGGATTGTCGATATGTTGTACAGCACTATGCTGCAGGAATTATCAATGCGCCTGAATACTAGAAAAACTACTCAAACAAACACTCTATTTAAAAAGACAGCATTAGCCTCTGCTGTATTGTTAACATTGTTTAGCACAGCCAGTTTTGCACAAGATGTTTATGACGGCAGCCAACCTTTAACCGATAGCTCAACCGTAGCGGGCAACCTAGAGCACCTAGTTGGTGCTGGTGATGGTGTTCTTATAGATGGTAATGGCGCTGATTTATTGATCGATAACAGCACGGCTAATACGCCTAAATTTGTGGTGGGTGGCTATGCTGGTTTATTGGGTAGTGGGCAGGATAGTGCCACAGTTAATGGCAATAAAATTACCATCGAGAAAGGTAATATTGATGGCAATGTTTATGGTGGGTTGGCACACCATACAGAGGTTATTCCCACAAAAATATACGAGGAACCATTACCTGACAACACAGGTAATATTCCTGCAGCGACATATTTTAAGAATCAAATTTTAGGGAAAACTACTCAAAGTAATTCAAATGAAGTGAACTTAATAAGTAACAGCACGGTTAAGGTGGATGGGAATATATATGCAGGAAGTAATAATTTTCAAATCATAATAGGTGATGTTAGTGCAGAAAACGTAATAAAGTCTGGAGTGGATAGCAGTATAAAGTCTGTAGCATCTTTTAATTTTAATTCAAAAAACTCAAACAATAGTTTTGAGTCTAATAATAATAAAATTAGTATTGCTGGGAATTCTGGGCATAAGATCAATAATATTACTTCAGGAAGTACAACGCTTCAGTATGAAGTTGGCTCTATAACGAGTGGTGAAACAACCTCGAAAATTACTGGTATAGGTGATCCAGCAGCTTATAGTAATATAATAATTATTGCAGAGTTTTCTAATAATAAACTTTTCAGTAATGAGAACGCAATTTTTATTAAAGGGAATGGCCATACTTTTAATAATATTAGCTCAGGCAACGCCACATTTATCGCTAAAATTGGAGATATTACTGCAAAAACAGCAACATCATTATCTCCAGATGATCTTGCAGCTGAAAAAGGTGACTCTAAAGTAACTTCAGTTTTTAATGCTAAAGGAAATTACCTAACAGTCAATGATAATAAAATAAAAATAGAAGGCGATGGTCATACGTTTAATAATATTTCTGCGGGTTCTGCTGTTTTTAATGTATCTATTGGAGATACTCAGGCGGGTCAAGTTATACACACTAATGAGGTTATTAATAGTAATTCTTTACTTACATTTAATGTTATTGATAGTATTACAGAAGTCAATGGAAATGAAATTGACTTGCAAGGAAGTTCAAATGTTAAAGGTAGTTTGTATGGGGGGTATGTTGACTTTAATATTAGTAGTGGTACATCAAAAAAAGCAGATAGTACTAAAGGGGCTGAGACGATTAAAGTTACAGGTCACCAAGTTAAAGCCATTGATAACACTATTACTATTAACGGTAGCCATAAAATAAATAGCACCCAAAGCGATATTTATGGTGGTTATTTAGGTTATAACGAAAAATCAGGCATAAAACCTGATGTTTATGATGTATTCACAGGCAACACCTTAAATTACAACAACAAGCAATCCATTACCATTGGCACGCTGGCTAACTTCCAAAATTATAACTTCACCATTAATCCAGAAATGGGTGATAAAAATGTAGCGCTGATTAATGCAGAGCGCATAGTGTTAGGTTCTAATATTGATAACGTGAAAAATGCGGATGGCACAACCAAAGACATTGCTTCTGATATTAAAGTCGTCGGCATTAACTCAGGTAAATTAGTAGCGACAGATACCCAATTTATTTTAATGAATGCCAAAAGTTTGGAAGGCAAAGGGGAAGGCTATCTTTCATCAGGCCTTGCTCAACAAGGTATTTCTTTGTTGTATGACGTAGAAACCAGCATCGATGGTAATAAAGTCATAGCCACTATTAAAAATGGACATGGCACACGTGGTCCTGGTCCAGAAGAAGGCCCTAAAGTAAATCCACAACTTAAATCATTACTGGAAGGTAACCTGTCGGGCTTAATGCTAGTCACCCGCGGTGCTGATAATATTGCCTACAACACCTTCGCAGCCATTACTGAGCAAAACCAACACAAAGGCTTAGTGCCCTTTATTCAAGCCTCAGGTCATTATGATCGCTACAACAGTGGCTCGCATATTGATGCCAACGGCTCGTTGTTGACTACAGGTTTAAGCTTTCAAGATGAACAATTAACCCTAGCGGGCTTTTTGGAATTAGGCACATCGAACTACGACACCTACAACTCATTCCATAATGCCAATAAAGTACATGGCAAAGGCGATAACCGTTACTACGGCGCAGGTTTATATGGGCAGTTTGACTTTGCCAACGGCGTGTATATCGATGGCTCGTTACGTGGCGGTCGATTAAATACCAAATACTCGACTAGCGATATTCGTAACGCAGCAACGGGCGAATCAGCTGAGTATAAACTCAGAGGAAAATACCTAAGCGCCCATGCTGGCGTTGGTTATGTGTTTGATATCAACAACGATAACCAAATGGATGTATCGCTAAAATACTTATGGACAGAAACTGACAGCCATGACAAAACCGTGGCAGGTGACCCTATCCATTTTGACAAACTCAAATCCAGCCGTTTACGCGCCAATGCAGAAAACAGCTATAAGCTCAATCACGACTGGTCATTGCTAACAGGCTTTGGTGTAGAGCATGAATTTGAAGGCAAAGCCACAGGCACAACCTATGCCGTCTATGGTATTGATTCTCCAAGCGTTAAAGGCACAACAGCGATTGGTACTTTAGGCGTGCGCTTTAACCCAGAAGAAAACAAGCGCCTCACCATCGACTTAAAAGGCAATGCCTACACAGGCAAACGCGACGGCGGCAGTGCGAGTTTGCATGTTAAATATGCGTTCTAATCCAACTTAAATAGTTGTACTACTTAAAACCCGCTTCGGCGGGTTTTTTATTATCTATAGGAAATGAAATATGAAAACCAGCACAGCAGGTATTGCTTTTACTAAAGCGTGGGAAGGCTGCAAGCTCGCAGCTTATCAAGACAGTGTAGGCGTGTGGACAATCGGCTACGGTCACACGCGAACAGCCAAAAAAGGCATGACGATCACGCAGGACCAAGCCGATGTGTTGTTGTTTGAGGATATCGCAGCGCATGAAAAATTCATTGATCGTTACATCAATGTCACGCTATCTCAAGGGCAATACGACGCGCTAAGTAGCTTTGTGTTCAACCTTGGCGGCGGCAACTTACAAAAATCGACACTGCTTAAATATTTAAACGCGCAAGACTATCAAGCTGCTGCTAAACAGTTTGATGTTTGGGTTTATGCAGGTGGGCAAAAGTTAAACGGCTTAGTAAAGCGCCGTGCAGATGAACGTAGGATGTTCGAACATGGTATTTAAAAAACTATTCGGCTGGCTTACAGGTAGTGCTGGGCTCGTGATTTTAGGCGCAGTACTGCTCTGGTTCGGCTTTGCATCGCCCCGTTTAGACTTACTTGCGCAGCAGCTCGATACAGCACTGAGCGAAACAAGAAAGCTGGAATTGCAACAACAAACAGCACAGGCCGAGCTTGATTTTAAGCGCGAGCAAATACGCACATTAGTCGCTAACGAACAGCAATACAGACAGCTACAACAGCAGCTCGACAAACAAGACAAACAGCAACGGCAGCTTATAGAGCAGTACACTGGTCACGCTATCGCCAGCGCAGATTGATAGAGGTAACAGCAAGTGCAGTTAATCATGAGCAGAGTTATATGTCTGCCGTATTTTCTGAACTTATAAAGCTAGGTGCTTTTACTGGTGAGAATCCTTTAGAGGGTATTCGCCAGGTCAAAGTTGATGAAATTGAGCTTAGTTTTTTAGAGCTTGAGCAAATAAAACAGCTACTTAAGCAGTGCCAAGACAGTACAAATAATCATACTTATCCAGTGGCATTGATTTGTTTGGCGACAGGTGCAAGATGGGGCGAAGCTGAAAGTTTACGGTACTCATCTATTCGTCATGGAAAAGTGCATTTTAGCCAAACTAAAAATGGTAAATCTCGTTCTGTGCCTATTCCGCAATACGTTGTTGATGAGGCTTTAAAAGTTGCAGTGCCTGGTAATGGTCGATTATTTCTATCTTGTCGTGCTGCTTTTAGATGTGCTTATGAACGATGTGGTTTTAATACGCCAGGGCAGATGACGCATATTTTGCGGCATACATTCGCAAGCCATTACATGATGGGAGGTGGCGATATTTTAAGTTTGCAGAGAATATTAGGGCATCAAGATATTAAGATGACTATGCGATACTCACATTTGTCACCTGAGCATTTAGATTCAGTTTTGAGGTTATCGCCATTAGCACAAATAGAATAGTCTGCGTTTGGTCTGTTTATAGTCTGGAGGCAATAAAAAAGGGGCTAGCTATTTTGCTAACCCC
This sequence comes from Pseudomonas sp. F1_0610, assembly GCF_047470865.1. Lineage (NCBI taxonomy): Bacteria > Pseudomonadati > Pseudomonadota > Gammaproteobacteria > Pseudomonadales > Pseudomonadaceae > Pseudomonas > Pseudomonas sp. F1_0610. The sequence goes on along the minus strand of NZ_JAZDRH010000015.1, from coordinate 71,650 downwards.
TTGAAATCATTGGTGGCTACACCGGGACTTGAACCTGGGACATCAGCATTATGAATTATCTGTGTCTATACCTATACAGCCTGATAGCCCAGTAAATAAAGGCTCTTATAATAATTGGGAACAGATAAAAACAGGCTAAAACATTAAAAAGGACTAATTTAGTCACCTGTTTTTAAGCGCATGGAATGCAAGAGCGTTAGTGATCGTTACGCTAGACGCCAAGACCCTAGGCTTGGTTTTCTTGGCTGGTAGTAAATACTATTTATTAGAAGACTTTAGAAAATAGAGCACGTTAAAACGCCCTATGATTTACCATGTTTTTTCTCTTGTGCCATTAACACATTCTTGAACTTCATCATCAATAAGCCCGTTTGGTTTGATGCATTCTTTTACTGATTTTGTTACTCGCATAACTCTGTTATTTGGTCGGTGCTGTGGGCCTTGTAAGCTTTTCATGTTTTGAGGGTCAATTCTTCGAGTCATTGCGTCAGTTAGATCTTGAACTTGTCCGTCTATAAATTTGTTGTATGCATTGTCTTTATCAAGGATTGAATCGTATATATTTCTATCTTGATTTTGTTGTTTTGTATTCTGTGCGTATCTTTGTTGATTGTATTTTTGCTCTTGAGTTTGGCTATATTGTTGATCGTCAATGAATTTTGTATTTAGCATATCAGCAATAGTTTTAGCGCCACGTTCAGGGGCTTTTGTCATGACTGCAAATACGCTGATAATTAAGAACAATCCAGCAAAAGCTAGGCATGTTTTTGTAAGTATTTTGAATATGTTTTTCTTTTTTTTCTTGTTCTCTGTTGAAATTCTATCTTCTTGTGTTGGCATGTCCAATTCCCCAAAACAATATTAACTTTACCGACTACGAAACCAGCGTTCAGCTGCCTTCCTGGTAACTTCTAGCCCGCGTGGTGTTGCGGCAAGTTTTTATTAGCTTCGTCAAAATCAGGGCTTGTTTGTCCAATTTCTGGAGCTATTTGTCCTGATACAAGCCAAAGTGCATAGTTAGGAAATATTTGTACTACTGCAGATATTTCTGCATCACTTAACCTTGCTCGTCCACTTTTTATATTTCCCCAGCGATAACGGTCAATTCCAGTTTCTTTTTCAAACCAAACTGTTGTTCGTTCGTTATTAAATAAAGATATAAGTCTTTCTTTTATCATAGCTAAATATTCTACTAAGTACATTGTACTAAGTTGTTATGAGTGTATACTGTAATCAGTAAATAGTACTGAGTGCAGGAATAAGTAATATGGAACAGTCTGGCGTATTGGGGTTGTCAATTCAAGGTAGTGCTGAACAAATTACAGATTTTAGATCCGCGCCTTTTTGTACGCCTCAAGTATTTGCAGACATGCTTGGGGTTACTAAGGACACCGTTCGCGGTTGGATTGAGAACTCGCATATTCCTACTATCAAAATTGGTCGTCTACGCATTATTAATTTGCATCAGATTAGAAAAGAGATTGACCACGGAAAAACTATCTTTTGCGCTGGGGATTATAACGATGACTAATGTAACGATGACTAATGAATTGTTGTTTTCTGCTTATCTTGAGCTTATCCGAACTGCTCCAACAAAAAAGATACTTAAAAAAATTTTAAATGAAGCAGAGAGTTTTCTTAAATCTTCTTTCATGTTTCAGAGTGATTTTTTGTACTCGTTATACACGGCTTATAACGAAAGATTTGATCAGCTTTGTTTTGTTGATTTTTAATATGCAGAAGATTGCGAAGCTTTTGAATCGTCAACATCAGCTAGATTGCCAGTGTGTTGTTTGTTGGGCGTGGATTCAGCCGTACAAGCTGACGGTTTACGAACAATCTCTACGTTTGATCGCATTAAAAACAATTTACGAATTAAACAAATTTTCAGAATCAGATCTATCAGATCTTCCTGTGCTATTGGAGTTGCAACATGATACCGCCAAGAAAAGTAAACGTAGAAGACAAGGAAAAGCGCTTTTACGTTATAGCCCCGAGTTCAGTTCATCTGGAATTACAGAAAGAAGCGTTTAAACGTGGGACTGATCTTTGGACGTTAGGTGGTGCGGTTTTGAGTGAATGGGTTAAATCAGGTTTTCCTGATCTTTTGCCTAGTAGTAAAAAATAAGTCCCAGCCCGTCACAGTCGCTATCGGTCGCAAAATCGTCAGGCACTGTGCATTAGCAAGCCGCAAGGGCGCTAGCGCTCTGTTTACCCTTGCGGCTTGCTAAGAATAGTGCAGATTTTAAAGCGACCGCAAGCACTGATGACGGCACGGACTAAAACCCCCAGCCCCGAGCAAGAGCAGGAGGGAGCTTAGTTGGAATTTTTTGAGATATTTTTAATAACTTTAGCTGTTCTTTGTCTTAGTTTTTTAATTTTATGGGATATTTTTTTCGGAGATCGTTAAGTCAAGTAAACGTGGAATAAATCTGGCTTTAGACAGGTTTTATGCCGCGAAAGTTACTTGACTCTGCAGGGGTTAAATAGCCTCCGCAAGGGGAGATGGGAAGCGCTTTACCTCCCATCACCCCGAGCACACCGCGGCAGGTGTGGGATGACAAGGGCAAAGCCCTTGGTGTTGCGTTAGGGATCGTTACCCGTAAGGGCGGAGACCTTAGGCTCCGTTTATGAAGTAAATAGAGCCCGTTAAAACGCCCAGATTTTAATTAAAAGTTTAAATCAACATTATTAGTTGATGGATAGCTTTTAACTTAAAAAGTAGAAATAAGAGTAATTAACTTAAATATATAAGCGAATAAAAGCTTATTAAATGGAGAGAATAAAATGGCTCGTTTAATTATGGAAGCACCAATTTTAGGTGTACAAGTTACTAAAGTTGATGACAAGGTTTATGCAAAAGTTTTTGTTGGCGAAGAGCCTGATGGTATTACAGAAGCGGTTAGTTCAATTATGGCAATGCCGATTCTTGAGGGTCATGCAGATGAGGTTTTTGCAGCTTCTAAAGATTTAGAACTGGGCGAGTTATGTCGTTTTCACATTGAAACTAGCCGTGGTGGGAAACAAACGGTACGTAATGACGTTTATAAAGTTGAGCCAGTGAATAAATCACTAGGTAAATCACAACCTCAACCAGCTAAAGGTTAGTAATGCGTTTTCTTGCCTTTCTAGTTTTTTGCTCTGTTTTGTTTGCTTTAGGTGCATTACAGGGAGCTTTAGATTCTTGGAAGTCTTTTGAGGTTTATTGCTTTCAAAGTGGCAATTGCAATCAAGCATTAGATTCTGGAATAGATCAATGGCAGATACAGCAAGAGAATACATTTTAGTTTGTAAAGAATTTAACGGTTCAAACTGCACTAATGAAGTTTGGACTGTTAAAGAAGACATAAGCAGCTTCTTTGTTTTTAACAAACAAGATTTTGCTTATGGCTTCAGTGGGATTCTAAGTCTATTCGCTATTGGATTTGGAGTCGGTGTAATTATGTCAATACTTAAAAAAGCACGTTAGGAGTGTTTTATGCAAAAGTTAAAAAACTTGTTCCGTAATGGCTGCATCGCAGCAACTGGCGCAGCTATCGCAGCTCCAGCAATGGCAGCCGACAGCTTTGTTGACGCAGATGTACTGTCTACGATCACTCAAGCTGGCACTGATGGCGGGAACGTAGGTAAAGCAATTATCGCTGCTGTTGTAGTGATTGTTGTTATGTCAATCGTGATGGCTGTAATGCGCAAAGCCTAATGTTTGGCTTTCTGCTCGGATGTACGTGTGCTTTAGTTTTAATTACTGGCATACGTACAGGTCAGTTCGCTTAGTCCTCATCAGAGGCGGCAACAAATAAACCCGCTTCGGCGGGTTTTTTTATTGGAGCGTGAAAGTGCGTTATTTAATTTTGTTTATTAGTTTATTTAGTACAGCAAGTTTTGCAGCTGATTACGTGTGGTCTGGTGCTGGTTTTCCTATTCCTCGCGCTTCTTCAGCATCAGCGCTTTGTGATTCATTTGTTGGTTCTGGTCTTTATTGTTCTACGTGTAAAGTAACAAGTGTTTCATTATCTTTTCACTCTGCTACTAGTGCTTCTTGTACTCCTACGGTTTTTGATTCCCAGTCCGAGCAGTCTACGACTCTTAGAAGCTACGGTATGACTAGAAACGGTGATAGTTGCCCTGCGGGTACTGAATACAACGAAAAAACAGGTGGTTGCGAGAAGAAAGAAGAACATAAAAAATGTCAGGTTGGTTCTCCTGTTCGCAAGCCGATAGAGTGTGATTTTCAAGCAGGTTTTGCTCTTTGCCCTAATTACGCTTCTTACGATAACTGTGAGTACATTGGCGCAGGTAATATGAAGTGCATTGCTTTAGATGATAAAACATCAATTTGCTTACAAGATTGGATAGGTACAGGTAAAGAGACTGATAAGCCTAAAGATGATTTGGGCGGAGACTTTGACGATAAAGAAGCAAAAGATTGTAGAAAAGTAGTTGATGCTGAAGGGCGTCATTTAATGGACTGCAATCCAACCGAAGATCCCGACAATTCAAAATGTGGCAATATGCCTGGCTATGTTTGGAGTGGTACTACTTGCGTTCGTGATCCAAACTCTCCTGATAATCGTATTTGTGACTATGTTGATGGCCAGCTTGAGTGTGTTAACCCAAAAGATCCAACACAAAAAATAGACCCAAACTCTCCAGATCACCCATTGAATGGCGGTAATGCTGATGGTAATGATAAAAATGATCCCCAATCTAATGGCAATAATAATACATCTCAAAATGCACATGACCCACTAACGAACCAAACAGCTCATGAAATTGGTAAAGATTTAGGAGCTAAATTAGACGAAACAAATCGGTTGCTCGGTGAAATAAAAGATAAAGGTGTTGGTGGCGGGGGTGGTGGTGGTAAAGGTGATGGTGATAGTGATGCTGGCGATGGGGGAAAACTAACTAAGCCTGTGCAAGGTAGCTTTGATAAGCCTATTAGTGAAGCTGATACCTTGATTGAAGATTTAAAGGGGCAAAGCCTTGAGTTTTCAGAAAAATTTAAGAAGCTTGCTAAGGGGGCTTTAGATATAAAACTTCCTAACTCAGACGGAAAGTTGCCTGTTTCTGATTTCACTATTAGCTCTTTAGGTGGTTCAAGTTCATTCACACTTGATCTAGGAATATTCTCAATTGAATTAACTATTCTTCGTTCAGTAATGCTTTTTATTGCTGCGATTATTGCTGTGCTTATTATTTTTGGTAGAGGTAAAGACTAATGGATTCTATATTAGAGTTTATACAAGCAGCTTGGGATTGGTTATATAGTGGTATATATGACTTTGTAGTTGCAGCTTTTGTATTGCTAACTAAATATTTCGCTATTGCTTATTTTAAAATGCAGCTTTTCTTACTTGAAATTGCTTATACAGCTTTTAGTGAAATTGTGGATGCTTTGAAAATAGGACAATTTATAAATAGTCATTATTCAAAATTAGATCCCGAGGTTAGATCAGGGCTTTCATTTTTTGGTATACCAGAAGCTTTTAATATTATTTTTAGTGCCTGCGGTACGCGTCTTGCAATGAAGTTTGTTCCATTTATAGGGCGTTAATATGGCTATTAAAATACATCACGGTCCAAATGGTTCTTATAAAACATCGGGTGCAATTCAAGATGATGCTGTTCCTGCATTAAAAGCTGGTCGTGTCATTGTTACTAATATACGTGGCTTTACGCTTGATCGTTGTTATACGGTTTTTCCAGATTTGCCTGATACAGCAGAAATAATAAATTTAGATTTGGAAGATTTGGAAGATCTAGAAAAAATGCGGACTTGGATGCACTGGGTGCCGCAGGGGGCTTTCATTATTTTTGATGAAACGCAGCTTTTATTTCCTAAATCATGGCGTGAAAAAGATTTAGAGCAATTTGAGTTTAAGGGTGGTCCAGAAGCAGCAAAGGAAGCAAACAGACCTTTTAACTGGCTTGATGCCTGGACACGTCACCGCCATTTTGGCTGGGATATTGTTTTAACTACACCGAATATTTCATATATCCGTGATGACATTCGCATGACATGTGAGATGGCATATCGGCATTCAAATCTTGCCGTTATCGGCATTAAAGGGCGCTATAAGGAGTCGCAGCATGACGCACAGCTCAACAGACCCCCAGCTGATGGAACAATCATCGAATATAAAAAAATCAAACAAGAAACCTTCAAACTCTATCAGTCAACAGCCACAGGGCAGGTTAGAGACACGTTCGCAGGTAAAAGTTTGCTCAGGTCGCCTAAGCTTCTTTTACTATTATTGGTTCTTGCCTACCTTATATACAGTTTTTTTACTTCCGAGGGAGGTAGTTTACTTTCTTCTGAATCTGCCCCTAGTTCGCCCAGCGTTGAGGTTGGTTCTACATCTGTTAAAGAAATTACTTCTACTCGTTTTGAGAATAGTAAAAGTAGTAATAGTTTGGGCAGTATTGATGGTGCTTTTCAGCAAGTGTCTAATTTGGATATTAACGTAGATCATCCGTTTAAGGGCCATAAAATCCAGATTGTTGGCAGGCTTGTTATGCAAGGTAAAGGCAGCCTTTACTCGTTCGCTATCACGCCCCCTGAATCTGAGGGCGCATTTATGCTAAATAGCTATCAAATGCTTGAATCAGGTTATGTTGTTAAGCCCGCTGGCGACTGTGTTGCTAAAGTTATTTATCAAGGTGTTGAGCAATTTGTTACATGCAAAGGTAAAGACGTTAATCAACCTGCACCTGAAAAATATGTTCATGTTCCTGAAGAAGAAAAAGAAACAAAGCTGACAGTAATACCTTATCAAAAAGGCAAATTTTTGTGGTGAACGTGAAATTAGCGCAAGCGAGGAACGGCTTGTCTCGGAGTGACGAGCGTAGCGCTAATTTCTCGATGACGTCCCTGTAACACGTCATATAAACCAGTAAGAAAAACCATATCAAGCCATATAGTTACATGAATAAGAGAGATAATGATGAGTAAGCCAGTACATCAGTTGCGATTAGATCATGACTGTAAAGCAGATAGCTTTGGTCGTTTGTTTTTTCATCCTAGAACAGCAGCTCTTACAGATTTAAGTGATGTAAAACTATTGCGTTGTGCTGTTGATACAGTTCGCCAGCTTTATCGTGGGCGCATTCGTGCAGAAGTATTTGAGTTGTTTGAAAACTCAGGTTTTGTGAGTTTTGCTGATCATATTTGGCACGCAGGTAGAATTGGGCGTGATTCAGGCTATCAATACAGGCTACAAAATGCAGACCTAGGCATAATTTTGCTGATTAAAAATTACAATGTAAAAGAAGTAGATACAGGACCTCATTTAAAAATTGAAGTATCACCGCATACGATCGAAAGTCATAGACCTGAAAGTCTTCAAAAATTATTAGATGGCTTGGCTAATGCTGTACTGGCGGACGCTGAACCTAACCAATGTGCTGTACATATTGCACTTGATGTACAAGGCTGGAAACCTCCTCAAGATACAGTGCAACGCATGCAGTGCCGCTCTAGACGTGTTCGTGATATCAGTGGAATTGATAGTATTGAATGGTCGCGTTCTGCGTCTGTGTATGGGCTAGGTGAGACTTATATGTTTGGTGCACCTAATGGCGTGCAGTTAGCTATTTACAACAAATCGAAGCAAGCCAAAGTTATTGATAAATTAGATTTTTGGGAGTCGCTTTGGAATCAAGCCTATGCTGATTTTGATACACCTTTATATGATGATGGGCAGGATGTTTGGCGTATTGAACTGCGCTATCACCATACAATTATTCAGCAATTTGCAGAGGGTTCCGCTAATACTAAAACAGGCGAAATCATAGGCACTAAGACATTTTTAGAGCTCACACCGCATCTTGATGGGCTTTGGCAATATGGTTTTGAGGCATTTAAGTTATTAAAAGATTCACAAACCTTTGATGCAGCTTGGACATTGTTTGCTAATGATGCTCATGTGGAAACAGGCTATGACTCATTACTTGATGAAACTGAATACAAGCGTTACTACAAAACTGCAGCAGGATTTACTGGTAAAAATGTTGAATTATTTATGGGTAACTTTGTTTCCTTATTGGCTAGGGAAAAAGTAGGGGCGCAAAAGGCATTTGATCGTTTAAAAGAATGGGAATGCTGGGAGGTTATTCGGGATCATTTTGCAGAAAAGGGTAAAACTGAACGTGATATCTATAAATGGATAAGTGAAAAGCTAAGGGAGCGTGTAGTTCGTTGGGGTAAAGCTGTATGACTGCTCGCAAAGATGGAAAATCTTGGACTGCGGATTTTTATTTTGCAGGTAAACGTATTCGTAAAAAAGGTTTTTCAACAAAGTCAGCAGCTTTGCGTTATGAGCAGGACTATACAAAAAGTCTTAAAACAGTTGGACGCCCATTAGATGATCGACTTTCTAACTTAGTTGAGCTTTGGCATGAGTTGCATGGTTGTACATTAAAGGATGAAAAAACACGTTTAGCTAGAACGTTAGCGATATGTGATCGTTTAGGTGATCCGTTAGTTTCTGATTTTACAGCATTACACTGGTCACGCTATCGCCAGCGCAGATTGATAGAGGTAACAGCAAGTACAGTTAATCATGAGCAACGTTATATGTCTGCCGTATTTTCTGAACTTATAAGGCTAGGTGCTTTTACTGGTGAGAATCCTCTAGAGGGTATTCGCCAGGTCAAAGTTGATGAAATTGAGCTTAGTTTTTTAGAGCTTGAGCAAATAAAAGAGCTACTTAAGCAGTGCCAGGACAGCACAAATAATCATACCTATCCAGTGGCATTGATTTGTTTGGCGACAGGTGCAAGATGGGGCGAAGCTGAAAGTTTACGGTACTCATCTATTCGTCATGGAAAAGTGCATTTTAGCCAAACTAAAAATGGTAAATCTCGTTCTGTGCCTATTCCGCAATATGTTGTTGATGAGGCTTTAAAAGTTGCAGTGCCTGGTAATGGTCGATTATTTCTATCTTGTCGTGCTGCTTTTAGATGTGCTTATGAACGATGTGGTTTTAATACGCCAGGGCAGATGACGCATATTTTGCGGCATACATTCGCAAGCCATTACATGATGGGAGGTGGCGATATTTTAAGTTTGCAGAGAATATTAGGGCATCAAGATATTAAGATGACTATGCGATATTCACATTTATCACCTGAGCATTTGGATTCAGTTTTGAAGTTATCACCATTAGCACAAATTTCACGATAGTCACTTTTTAGTCACTTCATGGTCACTAGGCAATAAAAAAGGGGATAGCTATTTTGCTAACCCCTTGAAATCGTTGGTGGCTACACCGGGACTTGAACCTGGGACATCAGCATTATGAATGCTGCGCTCTAACCAACTGAGCTATGTAGCCAACGTGGCGCGCATTATTATGAAAAAAAGGTTAGCTGTCAACACTTTAGCTAAAATAAATGATAAAAAACTAAATTTTTAGGCGGTCATGCTTTAGCTAGCATGAGTGCGTACATGCTTAAGGAGAAATAATGAATAAAGGTATCTTTTTATAGGGCGCCTTAGCGATGAGTCATGATAGCTAGTATCGCTATCTAGTTAACTTAGAGAGCTAGGTCTGAAGGGGGCTATGTTGTTTGTGCTAAAGCCCTAGGTTTGTAGCAAAGAGAGAGGCATTTTAGCCTCTTTGGGCATCTGCGCCTAATGAGTTGAGATTTCTCATTCTATAAAGCTGCTGACAACTAGGAGTCGCACTACAGAGCTAGCTAAGAAAATGCTCCAGAATACTTATGAGAAAGCTAGGAGCCTATTTAGTAAGCAGTATTGATACGTATAATACTGGTATCCATCAACAACAGAAGAGTCCAGTGATGGTTTGTATTGGAACCTATATGCAACCTACTGTATAGGTACTAATCTGCTATTTTTCTAAATAGATCTTAAGGTGGCGGCTTCTAGGTGAAAATTTGGCCAAAGCAAAGAATCAGGAGTAAAAACATTTCATTAAGTTTAGATTTGCATCATATTTTTTCTGAGCACTTAGCTTAATCTAGATTCCATATAGAGTACTTGCTAGCTAGGATACAATAGATGGGAATTGCTTTCCTTGAAACTATGTCTGCACAAATGCCAGTTGTTTTAGGTGAACTGGAGCCTATTTGCATGCATAAGACGGCTATGGGTACTGCGTTGAAACTGCGCTCATTTCGACCATATCAGCAGTTTGATTTACCTTCCCATAGCCTGATTGCTTTACGCTTTTCTAAGCAGCAACGTCATTTTTTAACGGCGCCAATTCAACAGCATATTTCTAGCCAAAATATCTCTAATAATCTGTCATTGACTGCTTGCTCTAGTAGCACTTTGGCTTATGTCAATTTTTATATGGAACTGCTCACTGATTGGCGCCAGCATACCTATCATTATCATTGGCGTAACTTGAGTGAGCCAGAAAAAGCCATATGGCTTGAGTTAGCTTTATTGGAGCAGGGTGTTCAAGAAAAATGCTTGTTACAGGATGTGATAGTTGATTGTAATTGGATTAACTCTAAGCAAGACCTATTTTGCTATATGGGTGAGGTTTTGATAGGGGAGCGTTGCTATGTTGGGCGAGACTTAGGTGGTTTAGAGGACTGTCTGATGGATCTTGAGTTTAAGCCCAATTTTTCAATCACCTTTAAAAATAGTGAGCGACTAACTGAACTGACTAAGGATAACCAGGATGAGCAAGATTTCCTTAATCAGTTTTATAATGTGCTATATGAAACAGGAAATATTCGTTTGCACTTGAATTAACAGCAATCTTTAAACACGGTTGTTAATTGATAAAGCTATTCACCATTGTGTTTGCGAATCAGCTGATATTTCCAGCGAATATAGTACATAGCGCTAATGAAGAAACCAGTCGTAATCAATGTTTCTGCTACGCCAATCCATTGTTTTTGTGGCTCCATAAGCATCCAAACACCTTCAAGAAAGTGCAATAAAATAGCAAAGCAGGCCCATGAATAAGCATAAGGGCTGCCTTTTAATATGCCTGGCAAAACAAGTATTAGTGGTATGCTTTCATACGCAATTAATGCCCACACCTGTTTGTTGTAGTGATCAACTAAAAAAATATTCCAGTAGCTAAGTAGCGTGATTAACGCAAACAGAAAGATTATGGCGACTAAATGTGCTTTACGTGCCCGAGGTTCTAACCACTCAATGCTGGGTAAAGGTTTTTTAGCTTTATTGGTGTAACCCACTGTTAAGACTCCAGTTTTTGAGCGATAAGAGCTAAACGTTTACCTAGTGCATGGCATAGAGCTAGCTCGTTTTGGTCAACTGGGCGTTTGCCATCACTACCGGCATAATGGCTAGGTCCATAAGGTGTGCCACCGCTTTGTGTGCTTCCTAACTCAGGTTCACTATAAGGTAAGCCACAAATTAGCATACCTTGGTGCATTAATGGAATCATCATGCTGAGCAGTGTACTTTCTTGCCCGCCATGCAAAGAGCCCGTTGAGGTGAACACGCCAGCTGGCTTACCCACTAGCTCACCTGTTAACCATAGATTTAAGCTGCCATCTAAAAAATATTTCATGGCGGCAGCCATGTTGCCAAAGCGTGTAGGGCTACCTAGCGCTAGCCCAGCACAGTGTTTTAAATCATCATAGGTGGCATAAATAGCACCTTCGGCAGGAATCTCAGGAGCAACGGCTTCGCAGTCCGTAGAAACACTAGGTACTGTGCGAATACGCGCTTCCATACCTGTTTGCTCTACACCACGGGCGATATGTTTGGCCATTTCCGCTGTAGCACCGTTACGGCTGTAGTACAGCACTAAAATATAAGGGGCTGTCATGGCAAGATTTCCAATAGATTTTCAGTCGGGCGACCAATTACAGCTTTATCGCCAACCACTAAAATAGGGCGCTCAATCAAACGTGGATGTTTGTGCATTGCTGTAATAAGTTGCGCTTCAGTTAGTTGGGTATTGGCTAAGCCAAGTGTGGTGAATTCATCTTCTTTGTTGCGTAATAAATCACGAGCCTTCATGCCTAGCTTTTGTAAAAGGGCGCTGATTTCTTGCTCGCTTGGTGGCGTTTCTAAGTAATACACCACATTGGCTTGAAGTTGGCGTTCTTCTAGTAGTGCTAATGCTGCGCGTGACTTGCTGCAACGGTTGTTATGGTAGAGCGTAATTGAGTTAGTCATAACAAGGCCTTCAGAAAAGATTAATAGCATTCTAGCAGCTAAATTAAGAGTTATCTGGGTTAATCCTATGACTTGTTTTTTTGCGACACAATTTGACGCTATGCAAAATTAAGGTAAGGCTACTCAATTAATAAAGGTGGTAGCGATGCATATTATCTTCGGCCTACTTATGATATTTTTTGTTCTAGGTGTAGTAGCCAGCATTCTGCATAAAATGGCAGATTCAACCGTACTTAAAACCTATATTGGATGGTTGATGGTGAGCGGTTTAATTGCGTTGATTGGTGTGCTAGTTAAGTTTATGTGGAGTGGTCTGGGTAAGCTCTTAATGGCTGGTGCTGGTAATCTAATTATTATTATTGGAATTATTGGCTGTACTCATTTGATGAGCTTTGTGTTTCGTAATGTGCTTAGTGACTAGGGCGCGAAAAGCGCCCTAGTTCGTTTACAAGCCTTGGATTATTTGTTTGGGTTTAAAAAATAAAGCAGTACCGCGTTGTAAACCTTGTAGGTTCTCATCGTCACGGGTTACTTCAGCCTCAATAGGTTCTTGTTGGCCTTCAACTTTTAGTGTCACTCTGGTAATGGCCCCTAGCGGGCGTATATCACGCACTGTTCCTTGGATAAAATCAGTCTGCGCTGAGCGTGATAAAAGCACTTCATGTGGGCGAAATTGCACTTCTTGGGCATTGTCCGTTTTTAACAAGTTGGAATCACCTAAAAAGTGGTAAACAAATTCACTGGCTGGGTTTTCATAGACTTCAGCAGGTGTGCCAATTTGCTCAATTACGCCTTTATTCATCACCACAATGCGATCAGCTACTTCCATCGCTTCCTCTTGGTCATGGGTGACAAAAACAGAAGTTAGATTAATATCCTCATGGAGCTGGGCTAACCAGCGGCGTAATTCTTTACGTACTTTTGCATCTAAAGCGCCAAAGGGTTCGTCCAGTAGTAGGATTTGTGGCTCCACAGCAAGTGCCCGGGCTAACGCAATGCGCTGGCGTTGTCCACCTGAAAGTTGTTCTGGGTAGCGATCAGCTAGCCAGTCAAGTTGCACCATGCGTAGCAGCTCCATCACCTTATCTTGAATCTGGGATTTTGACGGACGTTGCTTGCTCGGTTTCATACGTAAGCCAAAAGCTACGTTATCAAATACGCTCATATGGCGAAACAAGGCGTAGTGTTGAAATACAAAACCTACATTGCGCTTGCGCACATCACGTTTAGAAACATCATCACCATGAAATAAAATAGAACCGCTATCAGGTGTTTCTAGGCCAGCAATAATACGGAGTAAGGTGGTTTTTCCGCAGCCTGAAGGGCCTAGCAAAGCCACTAGCTCACCTGCTTTTATATCTAAATTAATATCTTTCAGCGCAGTAAATGAGCCGAACTGTTTGTTAACGTTGCGAACTTCGATACTCATAACTTATTTCTCTTTGCTTGTTTGCTGATGACTAAGACGCGACTCACTCCAGATTTTTAAAGCTAATACGCACAGAGCAAGCAGCAACAGCATTCCTGCTACACCAAAGGCAGCAACTTGTTGGTATTCATCGTAAAGCGCTTGCAGGTAAAGCGGCAGGCTAATAGAGCCTCGAATATTGCCGACTACAACAGACACAGCGCCAAATTCGCCCAAAGCACGAGCGGTACATAACACTACACCATACATTAAACCCCATTTAATATTAGGCAGTGTTACATGCCAGAACATTTGCCAGCCGCTGGCGCCTAATAAGCGGGCTGCTTCTTCCTCTTGTGTGCCTTGTTCTTGCATTAAAGGAATAAGCTCTCGCGCGACAAAGGGTACAGTGACAAATAAAGTGGCTAAGATAATGGCAGGCATGGCAAAAATAATTTGAATGTCATGCTCCATTAGCCATTCACCAAAAAAGCCTTGCGCGCCAAATAGTAAAATAAAGACTAAGCCGGCAACTACAGGAGAAATGGAAAAAGGCAAATCAATAAAGGTGACCAGTAGGCTTTTACCCCAAAATTCATATTTGCTCACACACCATGCAGCAGCTACTCCGAAAATTACATTTAATGGCACAGAAATAACGACTGCAATGAGTGTGATCTTTAGTGCCGAAATAGACTCTTCATCAGTAATAGTGCTCCAGAAGTAGCTAAAGCCTTCGCGTAATGCTTCGCTTACTACAACATAGAGAGGTAGTACTAAGACGCTTAAAAAAATTAACCAAGCAAGGGCAATCAGTAAGTAGCGTCCTAAGGCTCGAGAGGTTAGCAGTTTAGTGAATGATGACATGCTCAAACTCCTTAGCGCTTGGCAACATAGCGTTGGATCAGGTTAATAATGAGCAACATGATAAAAGACAGTACTAGCATCATTACACCGATAGCTGTTGCAGCGGCATAGTCAAATTGATCAAGCTTGGCCATGATTAAAAAAGGTAAAACTTGGGTTTCTTTAGGGATGTTGCCTGAAATAAAAATAATCGAGCCATATTCGCCTAAGCCGCGGGCAAAAGCTAATGAGAAACCTGTTAGCCATGCAGGTAATAGCGCGGGTAAGAGCACATGGCGAAAAACTTGCAATGGGTTGGCACCTAAACAACTGGCTGCTTCTTCTAATTCTCTTGGAATATCTTCAAGTACAGGTTGAATAGTACGTACCACAAAAGGCAAAGTAACAAATACTAAAGCTAAACTGATACCTAATGGCGTAAAGGCAATTTGAAGCTCAAAAAATTGGCCAATAATGCCATCTGCGGCAAAGAGTTTGCCTACTAAACCATTAGGCGCGTAAAGCGCAGTTAAGGCAATGCCTGCTACCGCTGTTGGTAAAGCAAAAGGCAGATCTATCATGGCGTCAATAATGCGTCGGCCAGGGAAACGGTAACGTACTAAAACCCAAGCTAAAACTGTCCCAATCACGCCATTTAATAGGGCTGCTACTAGAGCAGTTACTAAACTAAGCTTAAGTGCTATTAAAACAGAATCGTGGCTAACAATTTGCCAAAACTCAGTCCAAGTTAATTGAGCCGCATAAATAAACATGCCGGCTAATGGAATAAACACCAGCAAACTCAAATACAGCATGGTGTAACCTAAGGTGAGGTTAAACCCTGGAATGACGGGAGAGGGACGAAGTGACATGCGCCTTGCTATCCTTATTTATTGTATAACTGGTCGAATACACCGCCATCGTTAAAGAAACGCGGCTGTGCTTGTTTCCAACCACCAAATACTTGGTCAATAGTAACTAGCTTTAATGCAGGAAATTGCGTACTAAATTCGTTGGCAATGCTTTGGTTGCGTGGGCGATAGTAGTTTTTCGCCGCAATACGTTGGCCTTCTTCGCTATACAGGTATTCAAGGTAAGCTTGCGCCACTTCACGTGTACCTTTGCGATCGACCACCTTGTCAATCAAAGCTACTGGAGGCTCAGCTAAAATAGAAAGCGAAGGAACGACGATATCGTAATTGCTTGCCCCTTGTTCTTTTAGTACTAAGAACGCTTCATTTTCCCAAGCAATTAAAACATCACCTAGTTTATTTTGGGCAAAACTGTTTGTAGCGCCACGAGCGCCGCTATCTAGCACTAGTACGTTTTTATAGAGTTGTTGTACAAACTCAAAGGCTTTTTCATCATTGTTATTATTGTGTTCAAGGGCATAAGCCCAAGCCGCTAGAAAATTCCAGCGAGCACCGCCTGAGGTTTTAGGGTTAGGTGTAATCACTTTAATATCAGAGCGAACCAAATCATCCCAATCTTTGATATTTTTTGGATTATCTTTACGTACTAAAAATACGATAGTAGAGGTATAGGGTGTGCTTGCATCAGGTAACCGAGTTTGCCAATCACTAGGCAATAACTTGGCTATCTCGGCGATTTGATCAATATCTCCAGCTAATGCCAAGGTCACTATGTCTGCACGTAAGCCATCGATCACTGTACGTGCTTGCTTTCCTGAACCACCATGGGATTGCTGAATACGTAAGCTTTCGTGACCTTGAGCTTCCCAGTGCTTTTTAAAGGCTTGGTTAAACTCATTATAAAGCTCTCGGGTTGGGTCATAAGACACATTTAAAATAGATTGCGCCCAAGCTTGAGAGGTAAAAAGCAGAGCGGTTGTGAGTGTTAATGCGAATAACTTTTTCATTTTTGTAGATCCTTAACGAGTGAAATGGGTATCGAACATCCACCAGTTAAGATCACATTCGAGGTGCTATTAGGGGGTAGTAACTGTGTTTGCGTGCAGTGCAAAGCATGTTGCCTCCTGATAGCAAATAAAAAATAGATGCCAATAGTACGGTTTTGTTGTTATTTCTAAAAATACTGTTTTGGTATTTTGATATAACCATTTTTATATTACAAAATAGAATAAATCTATTTTTTATTATTCTTTTAAGTTTGGTTTGCCCTATGCCATATTTTACCTTATCGAACATCCACTGCTTTTTTAAGGTAAATGTGATGACAGCAAAGGATTATCAATACCTAATAGTGCCAGGTTGGAATGGTTCACCTGAGAATCACTGGCAAAGTTTTTGGCAGGTACAGCTTAATGCGCGGCGCGTAGAGCAGCAGAATTGGAGTTTACCTGAAGTAAGCGCATGGCTGTCGCAGCTTGAATATATGATTGCAAGCAGTACAGCCCCAGTTATTTTAATTGCGCATAGTTTAGGCTGTATAACGGTTGCGCATTGGGCTATGCAAGCCAGTCGCTTTTTGCGTAGTAAAATACAGGGCGCTTTATTAGTGGCGCCGGCTGATGTGGAGCGGGCTAATTGCCCAGAGGCCTTACAAGGTTTTGCTCCTATTTCATTACAGGCTTTGCCATTTCCTAGCATTGTCGTAGGGTCATTAAATGACCCAGCAGCAAGTGCTGAGCGTGCCGCTCAATTAGCACAGGCATGGCGCAGTGAATATGTGCAGCTTGGTGAAGTAGGCCATATTAATGTGGCGTCAGGGCATCATCAGTGGCAAGAAGGCTTTCATTATTTACAGCATTTAATTGATATGGCCGATAAGCGTTTTGCTAGTATAGCTTAAACGTTAGAAACCGTTTTAGAGATTAATCTTAGTGGCGAGCTCGTTGTAAAATCATGTAGGTGATTACGCCTGCTATTAGCCCCCAAAATGCAGAGCCAATGCTAAATAAGCTGGCTCCAGAAGCCGTAACTAAAAAAGTAACTAAGGCGGCATCACGTTTGCTTTCTTCAATTAATGCACGTTGTAGGCTATTTGCTAAAGTACCTAGTAAAGCTAAACCAGCTAAAATATGAATAAGTGAGCTGGGTAAAATGCTAAATAACATGCCAATAGAACCGCCAAAAATCCCCGCTAAGAGATAGAAAAAACCAGCGCAGACAGCACCTATATAGCGCTTATCAGGATCAGGGTGAACATCTTTGCCCATACAAATGGCTGCAGTGATAGCTGCAATGCCTATGCTAAATCCTCCCCAAGGGGTGAATAATAAAGTGGCTAATGCAATATATGTAATGAGTGAAGAAATTTTTGGCTTATAACCTGCTGCTTGTAAAATAGCGATTCCAGGTGTGTTTTGTGATGCCATAGTGACAATAAAAAATGGAAGCCCTACACCCAGTAGAGATGACAAGCTAAAGTGCGGGCTAATAAATTCGGGAATAGCGAAAGTAGTGCCTTGTACTGCCTCATGTAAGCTACCCTGTAATAGGCAGGTTATTAGTCCTATTATCAGCATTAACATGATGGCGTAGCGTGCGATATAACGCTTAGCTAATAAGTAGCTAAGAAACATAATGATAAATAGATAGGTATCCTCCTGTAAGGCTACAAAGGCATCTAAACCAAAACGCAGTAGAATACCCGCTAACATAGCCGAGGCTATGGCTTGTGGAATATGCGTTATTAGGCGCTCAAATATTCCAGTTATGCCGCACAGCAGCATAAGTCCAGAGGCGAAAATAAAAACTCCAATAGCCTCATTTATAGAAACCCCAGTAAGACTGGTAACTAATAAGGCTGCACCAGGGGTAGACCAAGCTGTTAATACAGGGATTCGATAGTAAAGTGATAGCCCAATTGAGGTTATACCCATGGCAATGCCAAGCATGCTTAACCAGCCACCCATCTGAGATGCAGGTAAGCCAGCAACTGTTAGAGCCTGTACTACAATGGCAGCAGAGCTAGTGTAACCAACCAATACAGCAACGAAGCCTGCAATTACAGCGGAAAAAGTTAAATGGCGAAAGAAGGCGGATAATTGCATAATAACCTTTCATATGTGCGTTATAGCGTACGAACTAAAGCCTAGCATTGTGCGTTATAACGCACAATAAGACGATAGCGTCAGTGAGGTTGTTTATGCAGACAGTGTCTGAATTCCTTGCACTGAGATTAAAAAAATTACGTACTGAACGAGGCTGGAGCCTAACTCAAGCTGCGCAAGCTACAGGTGTAAGCAAAGCAATGCTTGGGCAGATTGAACGAGGTGAATCTAGCCCAACCGTTTCTACGTTATGGAAGATTGCAACAGGTTTTAATGTTGCTTTTTCATCTTTTATCACGGTTATAGCCCCAACAACTGGTTTGGTTCCCGTTAAAACAGTACCTGTTTTCGATTCGAGTAATGCACAGATGGTGGTGACGCCATTATTTGCTTTTGAGCAAGACTTAGGTTTTGAAATGTTTCGAATAGAATTGGCTGCTGGCGCAGAAAGTTATTCTGATGCACATGAAACAGCGGTTATTGAGCATATTATTATTTTAGAAGGCCAGCTTAAGCTGGAGATTGCTGGGCAGAGTTATCAACTATCAACTGGAGATGGAATGCGTTTTGCAGCAGATCAACCACATGCGTATAAAAATAACAGTGCAAATAGTTGCGTCATGCATAATTTAATTCATTATCCTGTTGCTCATAAAAAAGCCGAATCAAATATGTAGTTGACTCGGCTTTGAGTATCAATAGAAATTAATTGTTATATAGCTGGTCGAAAATACCACCATCATTAAAATGTGTTTTTTGAATTTGCGCCCAAGGACCGAAGGTTTTTTCTACATCCGTAAATTCAACCTGAGGGAAACGATCAGCAAACTCTTTTAAGATTTCCTGATTACGTGGGCGTAAGTAGTTATTAGCGGCAATACGCTGTGCTTCGTCAGACCATAGGTACTTTAAGTAAGCTTCCGCTACATCACGGGTACCCTTACGATCGACTACTTTATCTACTATGGTTACAGGCGGCTCCGCCTGTGCACTGACGCTAGGGTAAACCACTTCAAAGCCTCCGCGTCCAAACTCACGAGCAATCATTTCTGCTTCATTTTCAAAAGTAATTAGCACATCGCCAATATGGTTTTGCATAAATGTACTGGTAGCTGCGCGTCCACCTGTATTAAGCACTGGTACATGCTGGAATAAGTCTTTCACAAAGGCTTGTGCCTGTTCGTCAGTTGCACCATTTTTTAAACTATATGCCCATGCAGAAAGGTAGGTATAACGGCCATTACCAGAGGTTTTAGGATTAGGTACTATGACTTTAACGCCGTCACCTACAAGATCATTCCAATCTTTAATATTTTTAGGATTTCCTTTGCGCACAATAAATACAGTAGCTGAAGTAAAAGGTGCGCTATTGTCTGCCAAGCGAGTTGACCAGTCTTCAGGGATCAACTTGCCATTGTCATAGAGCGCATTAATATCCGTTGCCATGTTCATAGTAATCACATCGGCAGGCAGACCATCAATCACACTACGGGCTTGTTTACTGGAGCCGCCATGGGACATTTGAATTTGCACAGGCTTATTACCTTGCTCTTTCCAGTGTTTTTGAAAGGCAGGGTTGTATTCTTTATAAAAATCACGCATTACATCATAAGAAACATTGGTGATTTGTGCCGCTTGGGCAATAGAGGCAATGCCAAAGCTAAGTAGAAGAAGAGAGTTTTTTAGCAAAGCTTTCATTGGAAGTCGCCTATTTTAATAAAATATGGGTGACTATAGGTAAATCTAGTTATGTAGTAAAAGAATTAAAAATAATTTACTTATACTATTTTGTTGGTTTTCACTGTGACTTCATTTTTTGTCAAGCCTGTGAATGTAGGAACTAAACAGTACTATGCTAATAAAAATAGCCAGCGCCATTCGATGATAAAAGGCAGTTTGCTCGTTAAATGCAGGTAATACTCCGTTGGAATCTAGGCTGTTGTAGGTGTTTTTCATGACATGCAATGTCTGTTGTGGGTCATCTGCCAAACGGTAGCTCAGTGTATCAACAAATACATGGCTTTCATCAATTACAAACTAGCTGATGTGTTCAATGAAAAAATTAGGAAATTTATTGAATGGATCACAGAGCGGTTCAACGCCTAAGCAAGTAATACGTACCTTTGCGTGGTTAAGGTCAAATGTAGGTACATACTCACTAGGTCCAGCATTGTGCTTACTTTAGTTAGCGTATTTAAAAGTGACGGCTAGGTTGTTGGCTTCCTGCTTTTTTAAATTGACAGGAAAGTAAGCAGACAAACCATAGTTAGTATAGATATTTATAGTGGCAAAAGCAGTGATAGCTAGTGCAATGGCAGCTATGATGGCAAAACGTGGTATAGGTATTAACACTATCCAAAAAAGTAGTCTGATTATTTTATAGGTAAATGTACAGATTGATACGAATCAAGCACGCAATTGTGCCTAATTGTTATAAAAAAGCCGAACACTAGGTTCGGCTTTTAGCTTTACATATTTGGATAGCTAGGGCCACCACCACCTTCTGGCGTAGTCCAAGTGATATTTTGCGCAGGATCTTTAATATCACAGGTTTTACAGTGTACGCAGTTTTCAGCGTTAATTTGGAAGCGTTTTTCACCTTCGTCATTCGTTACTACTTCATATACGCCAGCAGGACAGTAGCGCTGTGCTGGCTCGTCATAAAGAGGTAGGTTTTGCGCTAATGGAATTGACGCATCCGTTAGTTTTAGGTGGCAAGGTTGGTTCGCTTCATGATGTGTACTTGATAAGAACACTGAGCTAAGTTTGTCAAAACTGAGTTTGCCATCTGGTTTAGGGTAAGTGATTTTTGGTGCTTCACTGGCTTTTTTCAAGGTGGAGTAATCTGGTACATTGTCATGCAAGGTAAATGGCATTTTACCGCCAAAAATATTTTGGTCGATAAAGTTGAAAGCGCCACCAAAGAAAGTACCAAATTTATGCATGGCTGGGCCAAAGTTGCGATCACGATACAACTCGTCATATAACCAACTGGCTTTAAAATCTTCAACGTAACCTGTTAGTTCATCGCCGCCTTCGCTACCTGCCAGCAATACTTTGGCTGCTGCGTCAGCGGCCAACATGCCAGACTTCATTGCAGTATGGTTGCCTTTGATTTTTGAAAAGTTCAAGGTACCAAGGTCGCAACCAATTAACGCACCGCCAGGGAAAACCATTTTGGGTAGTGAATTGAATCCACCTTTGCATAGTGCACGTGCGCCATAAGCTACACGAGTACCACCTTCAAGGTATTTGCGAATTTCAGCTTGGTGTTTAAAGTGCTGAAACTCATCAAATGGCGATAAATGTGGATTGCTGTATGAGAGGTCAACAATTAACCCTACAACAACTTGGTTGTCTTCTAAGTGATAAAGGAACGAGCCGCCATTGGTATCACTTGGCAAAGGCCAGCCTGCACCATGAATGACTAAACCTGCTTCATGTTTGTTAGGGTCAATCGTCCATAGCTCTTTTATGCCAATACCGTAATGCTGCACATCGCTGTCACGGTCAAGCTCAAATTTTTTCAGTAGCTGTTTGCCTAAATGGCCACGACAACCTTCAGCAAATAGAGTGTACTTACCGCGTAACTCCATGCCGGGTACATAGTCAGCTTTTTGATTGCCTTCTTTGTCTACGCCCATTTCGCCAGTAATAATGCCACGCACAACATTATTTTCGTCGTAGAGTACTTCAGCTGCAGTAAAGCCTGGATAAATTTCAACACCAAGGTTTTCAGCTTGTTGTGCTAGCCAGCGGCAAAGATTACCAGCTGAAATAATATAATTACCTTCGTTGTGCATGGTTTTAGGCACAAAGAGATTAGGTAGCTTGATGGCTTTTTCTTGTGATTTATAAAGATAAATCTCATCGCGCTTAACGGCAGTATTTAAAGGGGCTTCTAACTCTTTCCAATTGGGGAAAAGTTCATTGAGTGCACGAGGCTCAAAAACGGCGCCAGAAAGAATGTGGGCACCGACTTCGGAACCTTTCTCGACAACGCACACGCTGATTTCTTGACCAGCTTCATTGGCTTTTTGTTTCAGGCGGCAAGCAGCTGATAATCCTGCAGGGCCAGCGCCAACAATGACGACGTCGAATTCCATGTATTCGCGTTCCACAAGCATTCTCCTAAGTCAGGCTTTATTTATTGTTAGAAATTACACAATAGCAAAGAAATAGTCATACCAAGCACATTATATCTATGCTGATTTTAGGTTCAATACAAACGTTTGTTTGAATTTATTTATAACCACGATAAGCTACATTGTTATAGTCGCTTAAACGCCTATTTTACCTGAACTGGAGCAACTAAACAGCGTTTAAAGTGTGAAAATACGACTTTGATAGGGTTTCAATTCAACTATAGATGCGTGTGAAATTAGTCTAATGTGCGATTGTTAGGTCCCCTAAAGTTGGTTCTCACATGAAAACTGCTATCAATTCTATTGACCATATAAGGTGGTTACTTCAAGATAGCAAATGTGCTGAGTTCTGGGTTTGGCTGTCGTAGCTTTCAACCAAGGGGGCTGGACTTGGCGAAATTCTTTATTCACCGGAGATAACGAGGAATCCATGAAGGTTCTTGTAGCTGTCAAACGAGTGGTAGATTACAACGTAAAAGTACGTGTTAAAGCGGACAATAGCGACGTTGATCTAACCAACGTAAAGATGTCAATGAATCCTTTCTGTGAAATCGGCGTAGAAGAAGCCGTTCGCTTGAAAGAGAAAGGCGTAGCGACTGAAATCGTCGCGGTCTCCGTAGGCCCAGCCACTGCGCAAGAGCAATTACGCACTGCGCTAGCGCTCGGTGCTGATCGCGCAATCTTAGTTGAATCCAATGACGCGCTAAACTCTTTAGCTATTGCTAAATTGTTAAAAGCGGTAGTCGATAAGGAACAGCCTCAGTTAGTACTATTGGGCAAGCAAGCCATTGATAGTGATAACAATCAAACGGGTCAAATGCTGGCAGCATTGACAGGTTACCCACAAGGCACCTTTGCTTCTAAAGTAGAAGTAGCAGGTGATAAAGTGAACGTAACCCGTGAAGTTGATGGTGGTTTAGAAACAGTAGCATTAACTATGCCTGCTATTGTAACAACTGACCTTCGTTTAAATGAGCCACGCTATGCCTCTTTGCCGAATATTATGAAGGCAAAGAAAAAGCCTTTGGAGACTTTAACTCCAGACGCGTTAGGTGTAGCAACTACCTCTACTGTTAAAACACTTAAAGTGGAAGCGCCTGCAGCGCGTCAAGCAGGTGTTAAAGTAGCTGATGTGGCGAGCTTGGTTGAGAAACTTAAAAACGAGGCGAAAGTAATCTAATGACTATTTTAGTTCTTGCAGATCACTCTAATGCTGCGCTAGGTGCATCAACCCTAAACACAATTGCTGCTGCTCAGAAAATAGGTGGCGATATTGATGTGCTAGTTGCAGGTGCAAATTGTTCGGCTGCTGCTGAAGCTGCTGCTAAAGCTGCTGGTGTGCGTAAAGTACTAGTCGCAGATAATGCGGCATTAGAGCATCAACTTCCTGAAAATTTAGCGCCTGTTATTGCAGAGCTAGGTAAAAGCTACAGCCATATTTTGGCTCCAGCTACAACTACAGGCAAAAACGTATTGCCTCGCGTTGCAGCACTACTTGATGTTGACCAGATCTCTGAAATCATTGCAGTAGAAAGTGCTGATACCTTTAAGCGACCTATTTATGCTGGTAATGCCATTGCAACAGTGCAGTCAACTGCAGCTGTCAAAGTTATTACTGTGCGCTCAACTGGATTTGATCCTGTTGCAGCAGAAGGTGGCTCAGCGGTAGTAGAATCTGTTGCTGCCGGTAGTGATGCAGGCATTTCTGCTTTTGTTAGCCAAGAGCTAGCAACTTCAGATCGCCCTGAATTAACCTCAGCCAAAATTGTGGTGTCTGGTGGTCGCGGTATGCAAAATGGCGATAACTTCCAGCTACTTTACAAACTAGCTGACAAATTAGGTGCGGCTGTAGGTGCTTCACGTGCCGCAGTGGATGCTGGTTTTGTACCAAATGATATGCAAGTGGGGCAAACAGGTAAAATTGTTGCACCACAGTTGTATGTCGCTGTAGGTATTTCTGGCGCCATTCAGCACCTTGCCGGTATGAAGGACTCTAAAGTTATTGTTGCTATCAACAAAGACGAAGATGCTCCCATTTTCCAAGTGGCAGACTACGGTTTAGTAGCTGACTTATTTGATGCTGTTCCAGCGCTAACTGATGCTGTTTAATTAGTATTGGCGCATTAAAAAGCCGAGCTATTTAGCTCGGCTTTTTTGTTTTTGTTTAATGGTTTTTAAAGTTTACGTAGTGCTTCAATACGCTCTTCTAAAGGTGGGTGACTCATGAATAGTTTACTCATTGCTTGACCTGTATTAATGCCAAAAGCAGTCAGTGTTTTAGGCATTTCGTGTGGAACTTCTGCTTCGCGCTGTAAGCGTTGTAAGGCAGCAATCATTGACTGTTTATCGGCTAAGGTGGCGCCTGCATAATCTGCGCGGTATTCACGCCAGCGTGAAAACCACATAACAATAATGCTAGCTAAAATGCCAAATAGAATTTCAGCGACCATCACTGTTATCAGATAGGCAGGGCCACGACCTTCTTCATTTTTTAAGACAACGCGGTCAACTAGATCACCCACAATACGGGCAAAGAACATAACAAAGGTGTTAACTACGCCTTGAATAAGGCTCATAGTTACCATATCTCCATTAGCAACATGGCCAATTTCATGGGCAAGGACAGCTCGAATCTCGTCAGGTGAAAAGCGTTCAAGCATACCTTGGCTAACAGCAACTAAAGCATCGTTGCGGTTCCAACCTGTAGCAAAGGCGTTAGCCTCATAGGCAGGAAAAATACCCACTTGAGGCATGCCAATACCTGCTTTTTCAGCCAGTTCAGCAACTGTATTAATTAACCATTGCTCGTGACGTGTTTGGGGTTCTGTAATGAGTTGTGTGCCTGTTGATTTTTGTGCCATCCATTTAGAAATAAATAGAGATATAAAAGATCCAACAAAACCAAACACACCGCAAAATAAAAGTAAACTACCGTAGTTTGCGCCTGTAAAGCGATCAACACCAAGTAGCCTTAAAATAATGCCTGCCACTAGCAAAACTGCCATGTTGGTAAGGATAAATAAACCCATCCGCAGCATTACAAATCTCCGCTGTAGTAATAAAGTTAAATAAGATATAAGGATGTATGCAGCGCATAGCAAGGCTGCACATATTGCAAACTGTTTCGTTTTTAAGGTGGTTCTTTAACTTAGTCACCCGTTAGTAGTAGTCTCGGAAAGAGTTCGGCAAGACGTTCACTATCTTGGTTTTGAATGGCCTCACGCAGCTGATTTATTAAATTACCTTTTACTCGGGCAATGCTATGTGGCAGCTGGGTAATTTGTGCCGATAGGTCACTGGTTAGCGCATTTAATTTAGTGAAGGCTTTGGCGGTTAAGCAGGCTTGGTCTAAAGCGGTAAAGCTAATTAGGCTTTCATAACGAATGAAGCCTTCGTCAGCCAACCAAAGTAGAGTGCTTAGGCATTGTTGATGACGTAACTGAGGTAGTCCCACTTCATCAGGCTCGTGATAGCCAATGATGTCGTCAATATAAAGGGCTACTTTGCGCGGAAAGGCCTGATACAAAATGTTCAGGCCGATAGCCGCATCACGATAAAAGTCGTCGATGTGTAGATCCATGTACTCGTCTTATTGGCGATAAGTGCTTACGAATTTACCAATGCGTGTAATAGCTTGCTCAAGATCATCAACTCGCGGCAGTGTTACAACACGGAAGTGATCAGGCCAAGGCCAGTTAAAGGCGGTGCCTTGCACGATTAGCAGTTTTTCAGAAAGTAGTAAGTCTAACGCAAATTTCTCATCATTGTGTATAGGACAAACTTTTGGATCAATACGAGGGAAGGCGTATAGCGCGCCCATGGGTTTAACGCAACTAATACCTGGTATGCTATTTAGTAGCTCATAGGTTCGGTTGCGTTGTTCTAGCAGGCGTCCTCCAGGAAGAATAAGATCATTAATACTTTGATAACCACCTAAAGCCGTTTGAATGGCATTTTGGGCTGGCACGTTAGCGCATAAACGCATATTGGCTAGAATATCTAAGCCTTCAATATAGCTTTTAGCTAAATGCTTAGGTCCTGTAATCACAAACCAGCCGGAGCGAAAGCCAGCAATGCGATAAGCTTTGGATAATCCATTAAAGGTTAAGCACAATACATCAGGCGCTAAAGAAGCAATGCAAGTGTGTTGTGCTTCGTCATATAAAATTTTGTCATAGATTTCATCAGAGAAAATAATCAAGTTATTTTCACGTGCAACCTGTGCAATATCTTCCAATAACTCTTTGGAGTAAACAGCGCCAGTTGGGTTGTTTGGGTTGATCAGCAAGATGGCTTTAGTACGAGGTGTTACTTTGGCGCGAATATCTGCAATATCAGGGAACCATCCTGCTTTTTCATCGCACAAATAATGTACTGGTGTACCGCCAGATAGTGCGGTGGCTGCTGTCCATAGGGGGTAGTCAGGCGCTGGGATTAAAACTTCATCACCGTTGTTAAGCAGCGCTTGCAATACCATGACAATAAGCTCAGACACACCATTGCCTAGGTAGACATCTTCAATGCCTACACCTAGAACATTTTTTTGTTGGTAATGCTGCATTACGGCTTTACGTGCGCTAAATAACCCTTTTGAATCACTATAGCCTTGTGCTGTAGGTAGCGTACGGATAACGTCTTGCAGTATTTCATCTGGCGCTTCAAAACCAAAGGGTGCAGGGTTGCCGATGTTCAGTTTTAGGATACGGTGCCCTTCGTCTTCTAGACGTTTAGCATGCTTTAGCACAGGTCCGCGGATGTCATAGCAGACGTTAGCTAGTTTGTTGGATTTGCTGAACTGCATGATGTTGTGTATCCCGATTAATGAGGCACAGGGTCGCTGTGCAATGCAAATAAATCAGTCTAGGCGTGCGAATGAAGTCATGTCAGACTGTGATAGTTAAAAATCCTATCATACGACTGTAAATGTGGTTATGAAAGGTGCAGATGCAATTCTTTTCCAGCTTTAAAGGAAAATCTCGTGAAAAAGGTCAAAAAAACATTAGATTCTTGGCGTAAAAAGCTTTCTGACGAGCAATTTAGGGTCTGTCGTTTAGGGGAAACTGAACCGCCGTTCACAGGAGAGTTTCTACAGCCTTATATAAAAGGCGTATTTAAGTGTGTATGTTGTGGCAATGCCTTATTTGCTTCTGAGCAACAATTTGATGCAGGTTGTGGTTGGCCAAGTTATTGGCAGGCGATTAATGAAAAAGCGGTGTGGGAGCGGGATGACTTTAGCTATGGTATGCAGCGTATAGAAGTGCTTTGTAGTGGCTGTGATGCACATTTAGGGCACGTTTTTCCTGATGGTCCTCAGCCTACGGGCTTACGTTATTGTATTAACTCAGTCTGTCTTGAGTTTGAACCTTCAAAATAAAAGAGATAATCATGCAAGAGCAAGTAACAGAATTTTTAACTTATGCACGTTCTATATTGGAACGAGTAGAGTTTCTTTTGCCACAAACTAATATGCAAATTGATTGGCAGGAAACTTTGGCAGCACGTTGGTTGCGTCAGGGTAATAATGGTTTCTTAATACCTTTGCAGGTGAGTTTGGATGTTAATCTGGCTGATTTGAAAGGAATGGAGCGTCAGCGTGAGCTATTAGAGAAAAACACTCAGCAATTAATAGCTGGGTATCCTGCTAACCATGCTTTGCTGTGGGGCGCGCGTGGCACAGGGAAGTCTTCTTTAGTACGTGCTATTCTTGCACAGCAAGCCAAATCAGGTCTGCGCTTAATTGAAGTGGAGCGCGATAACTTGGCCGACTTACCCCGTATTGTTGAGTCTTTAGGTAAGTTGCCACAAAAATTTATTGTCTTTTGTGATGATCTGTCTTTTGATGCAGGCGATGACTTTAGAATTTTAAAAAGTGTTTTAGATGGCTCTTTGGAGAAAGCACCTGATAATGTGCTGTTATATGCTACGTCTAACCGCCGGCATTTAGTGTCAGAACGTGAAAGTGACAATGCTAGCTGGCAGCAAGTAGATGGTGAAATTCATCCTAGTGAAGCAGCTGAAGATAAAATTGCGCTTTCAGATCGTTTTGGGCTATGGCTGTCGTTTTATCCTTTTTCTCAGGATCAATACTTATCTGTGGTTGAGCATTGGATTGATCATTGGGCGCAAGCTTCGCAGTTGACTTGGGAAATGGATGAGACACTAACTAAAGAGGCAGTACGTTGGGCAACACAGCGTGGAAATCGTAATGGACGTTGTGCGCAGCAATTTGCTAAATACTGGGTGGGTCGCCAGTTATTGGCGCAAGACCTGTAACAATCAGCCCTTTTGTTTCCAAGGGCGCTATTGAACAAAGAGAATTTTATGAGCAATTCGTATTTGCTATTGCAACTTGATTTATTAAAACATGTGCGTTCAATTTTACAAGCAATGGCTGATCAAGAAGTGGTCCCAGAAGGGAACCATGAGGCCTTTCTTGAGCGTTTTGATGATGTTTATAATGCAGTAGAGCAGGGCAGTGATGATCTATATTTAGGGCAAGAGGTGATGTGCCAAATCTTTATGCGTTATCCGCAAATTGCACCTATGATCCCTCGTGATTTGCTTTGGTTTTTTGGTGGTGATTGCTTGCACTATATGCCTGATCATGAAATTGCACTTTTTCAGCAGCTTGAAGAGCAGCGCTATGAAGCTATGCAGGAAAATAAACCATTTGATTGGGCTATGGAGTCACAACGTTTATTTATGCCGACAGAGCGCGCAACTCATTAATTTTTTTAAAAAATAGTTGACGTGTGCTGAATATATACATAGAATGCGCGCCACTTCCAGCAAACACTAAGCTGAAAGTACAGAAACTGTTATAAGTTTCTAGGCTGCGTCCCCTTCGTCTAGTGGCCTAGGACACCGC
>NZ_JAZDRH010000015.1:0-42172 GCF_047470865.1 Pseudomonas sp. F1_0610 | reverse complement strand
CCCTTTCACGGCGGTAACAGGGGTTCGAGTCCCCTAGGGGACGCCACTGCGGGAATAGCTCAGTTGGTAGAGCACAACCTTGCCAAGGTTGGGGTCGCGAGTTCGAGTCTCGTTTCCCGCTCCAGTTTTTAAAATTAGTTCAGTGGCGGACTAATTTTAATCTCAGCGAAAGCTGAATCTTTAGAAGCTGTTATAAGTTTCTAGGCTGCGTCCCCTTCGTCTAGTGGCCTAGGACACCGCCCTTTCACGGCGGTAACAGGGGTTCGAGTCCCCTAGGGGACGCCACTGCGGGAATAGCTCAGTTGGTAGAGCACAACCTTGCCAAGGTTGGGGTCGCGAGTTCGAGTCTCGTTTCCCGCTCCAGTTATTTAAGCCCAGTCATCATGACTGGGTTTTTTTTTGCCTATTATTTTTAACGTAGTTTGTTTTTTGTTTGGATGGGGGTGATTTTACTAGAGTTAAAAGAGCGTTAGCTAAAAGAAGTAAGATACCTATAGTTAATAAAAGTGTTCCAGAATAGTAGGTTAAATGAGCTTGTTTTAAAGCATCAAAGAAGGGGGAGATCGCAGGATTTAGAAAAATATTTTCCCATTCGTTATCGGCTAGCAGGCTTGCCGAGTTTATAGGAGTCAGATAATGCCCGATAATGATTAAGCTATAGCCGATAAGAACCAATAGAAAATGAAGCTCCATTAAGAACCGGCTGTGCATTTGGGTTTTATAAAAGACAAGAGGTGTTAAATAATAAATAAAGCCAATAGAAAATAATGTTAGCCAATGATTGCCTACTAGATAACTGTTGCTCTTGATGGATGGATCTTCAATGATACTTGAAAAAATTTTAGCGGCTAAAAAGAAGGCGGCTAATAAAATAAAACGCCAGCTAGGATTGGCTAGAATGTTAAGCTGTTGCGTTTTTTTGCCTAGATTAAGGTAAAGGAGTCCTAATAAAGCTGCGAGTAAAAAATAATCACCTGAATGATACAGTATATAACTGGCTTCAAAAGCCGCCGCTAATGTGGTTTCAGATACCTGTTGTACAGTTGCACCAATAATTAATAGAGCGTAAACCCAAAGGTGCTTGCGTTGGCTGTTCTTTCTCCAGCGCGAAGCAAATAAAATGCAAAAAGTGCCCCAAAGAAAAAGGCAGATTAATTCTTGTATCCAGCTGAGTGAGGCAAACTCTATAAAAGGATCGCTAAGGCGCATTACAACGGTTACTTGCCAGCCAAATAGAATAATGCCTGCCGCGATTTTTCCTTGAGGAGTTAATCCTGAAGCGTGTAGGCTGGCGGCAAAAAGTAGATTGCTAACTACCGCTAGATATATTAGTGAATGATGTAGTATTTCTAGTTTATACAGGTATTGGCTTAGGTAGCTGATATTAAGGCTGTTAGAGAATAGGGTGCTATTTTCAAGGTTTTCCCAGATATTCAAATAAGCAAGCCATAGAATGGCTACTATTGTAAAGAATTTTATTAATGGTAAATGTATTAATCTATCCATAAGGTTTAATTTGATATAATACTTTAAAAAATAATATTTTAATAAAAAATAAACTACTCTTAGAATAGTTAAATATGGATGTAAATGCGAGTTCGCCATGCTTTAAACTGAGATATTGTTCTTCTTTTTGATAGATAAAGCAATCTCTGCTTCCATGGATTCTTATTTGACTGCTGCTGGTTATCATAAATAATTCTAGGTATAACAGGAGTTTGCATGATGATGATTAAACTAATGGTCTTATGGTGAGGAGAGTGCTATGGATTTAGAGTTGGCGCGCACCTTTCTGGCAGTGGCTGATAAGGGGAGTTTTATTGCAGCCTCGCAACAGTTGCATGTAACGCAAACAACAGTGACTGCGCGTATTAAGAATCTTGAAGAGCAGCTAAAGAGTCGGCTTTTTTTGCGTACATCGCAAGGTGCGAGTTTAACTGAGCAGGGGCGGCATTTTGTAGGTTATGCGCAAAGCCTGCTAGCAACGTGGGAGATGGCTCAGCGTGAGATTTTATCCCAACCTCAAGAGCTGGTTGTTCGTGTGGCGGCTGAAACTAGTCTATGGAGTTCTATTTTTCATCAATGGGTCATAGATTTAAAACAAAATCTTCCGCAGGCACGTTTAGCAACCTATGTCAGTGATCGAGCTGACTTATTACGCATGTTAGAGCAGGGTGAGGTGGATATTTTGCTGCTGAATGCTCCTTGTCGTTCAGGATATTTAAGCGTGGAAATGGTATTAGAAGAGAAATTAGTTCTTATTGAAGCTAGAGGTAAGTCAGAACCCTATATTTATATTGATTGGGGAGAGTCTTTTGCTAAGCAGCATCGGCTGGTCTATCCAGAAATTGATATTGATAAGTTTACTTCAAATATGGGGCCTTTAGCACTTGAAACCTTGTCATCTCTAGGTGGGCGTGGGTATTTTCGTAGTCGCACAGCGCAGCCTTATATTGATAGGGGGATTGCAAGAGTAGTTGAAGGGGCGCCTGAGTTTTTGCTGCCAGTTTATGCAATTTATGCGGATAAAATGTTGAGTAATGGGTTGCTTAGTGCCTTGTCCATTTTAAAGCACAAGTCAATTCCTGATTTCTGTCAAAATCATGCTTAGCTACACCAGCTAAACGTTTCCTCTTAGCTGGTGTGGATAGTTAGAATGATCGACTAAAAGCATTTATTCTGGCTATAGAATGCTGATGAATAGCTTCATCTTGAAAAATAACCTGACTGGCTTGTAGGCTTTCTGCTTTGTTGTATTTGACGAGCTGTTTGACTAAAACAACAGCAATGAAAAGCATGATTAGACTAAGCATATTTGTACTCCAATGTATTCTTTTGTTTGCTTTTTACAATGGTAAGTAAAGTGTTGATTGCCAGAATCGCCATGCCTAATGTAAATAAGCTGCCGCCAATAAATCGAACAATATAGCCGTAATGACTGGCTTCAAGTGCTTCAACAAAAGAGTAAGTTAAAGTTCCATCTTTGTTTACTGCGCGCCACATTAAACCTTGGCTAATACCGTTTACCCACATAGCTGCAATGTACAGCACTGTGCCTATGGTTGCGAGCCAAAAATGTAAACTAATGAGACTTTCACTATACATTTTTTCGCAGTTCCAGAGGCGGGGAATTAGAAAATACAAGGTGCCAATCGTCATCATGGCTACCCAGCCTAGTGCGCCAGCGTGTACATGTCCTATCGTCCAATCAGTATAGTGAGATAGGGCGTTAACAGTTTTGATGGCCATCATAGGGCCTTCAAATGTTGACATTCCATAAAACGCAAGAGATACCACCATAAAGCGTAAAATAGGATCGGAGCGAAGCTTATGCCAAGCGCCAGAAAGTGTCATCATGCCGTTAATCATACCACCCCAGCTAGGTGCTAGCAGGATAATAGACATTGCCATGCCAACACTTTGCGCCCAGTCAGGTAGTGCTGTGTAATGCAGGTGATGAGGGCCAGCCCAGATATAAATAGTAATAATTGCCCAAAAGTGCACAATAGAAATGCGGTAGGAATAAACAGGTTGTTCTACTTGTTTAGGCACAAAGTAGTACATCATTCCAAGAAATGCCACAGAAAGGATAAAGCCAACAACGCTATGCCCATACCACCACTGAATCATAGCGTCTGTAGCGCCTGAATACATAGAATAAGAATGCCAAAATGAATAGGGTATAGAGGTTTTATTAACGAGAATGATCATGCCGGTTACAACAATAAAAGCAGCATAAAACCAGTTAGCTACATAGATGTGCTTAATATTTCTCTGAATCAAGCAGTAAAAATAGAGATAAGCATATATGCACCATAAAATAACCAGAGCAAGGGCGATGGGCCATTCAAATTCGGCATATTCTTTGGTGGATGTAATACCTAATACATAGCTAGCGCCCATTACAATAAGCGCAGCCTGCCATCCCCAGAAGAAGAATTTTGCTAAGCTTGGGGTGGGAAGTGCGACATAGCAAGTACGTTGTACAACATAAAATGAGCTGGCAAATAACGCGTTTGCACCAAAGGCAAAGATCATAAAGTTGGTATGGGCGGGGCGAATTCGACCAAAGCTTGTCCAAGGTAAATCAAAGTTTAGCTGAGGCCAAACCAGTTGAGCAGCTAATAGTGCGCCAAGGCTCATACCTATAATGCCCCAGATAATAGTAGCAAGGGTAAACTGCTTTACTACCTGGTAATTGTAGTGTTTAGAGTTGTCAGATTTCATCATTATTTGGCGTAAACGGCTACGCCTCTCCTTATCTTTGGAAAACACGCAAAATAAGGCTGTAGCCTAGAATTAATAGGGCTGGGCTACTAATGAAATCTTTTGCTAGGACGCTAGCAAAATAATTGCTAACCATTGTCTTTTGTAGGGGTATAGGACAATAGGTTTGGTGTTTCTAATTTAAGCTTTGTGTGTTTGGGGTTGGTAAAGTAGGGGCTGTTTTTAGTTTTTAATGAGTAATGCTTTTACATTGAGACTGTTGGTCTAGTATGCCTCAGGAGCAGAAAAGCGATGGCATGCTGAGACTACAAGGATTAGCTATTTAGTGTCATGGAAAGGAAGTAATGCGGGACTTCCGCACTAAACATGCGGGACTCATAAGAAAATTATATTTTAAAATGGCAGGGGCGGCTGGATTCGAACCAACGCATGCCAGGATCAAAACCTGGTGCCTTACCGCTTGGCGACGCCCCTATAGCTGGATGAAACGAACTTGCGAGGTAGAAATGCAAGTTGTTTTAAAATGGTGCCTCGGGAGAGACTCGAACTCTCACGTTGTTACCAACGGCGGATTTTGAATCCTTTAAATTTTCTATATAAATCAGCAGGTTAATTATAAAAAATTTCCGCATATTCATATTTAAGTAGGTAATTTATCTTTATAAATCAATACCCTAAAACTTGAATGCGGAAATGATAAATGGTTATTTTGTAGGGCTTACTACTTCTCCGACGCGTCGGTACACTGTTTGAGTTATTTGTTCATTTGAGTGTCCTAGCAGTTTACTTGCCTCTGTTAAATCCTCTATCTCACTGGCTGCTTTAGGTCTAATATCTCTGAATTGAAATTGCTCAATTTCATGTGCTAGTTCAAAAAGTTTATTTTTTTTAGCTGTGTTTGCTGCTTTTGAACGTGCTTCATCCCATCTATAACGTAGCATATGTTGGCTTAGTCTTAAGCCCTCATTATTGCAAAGTAAAAATTCTGATTGTGTAAGCTTTCGCTGAACTTTTATCTCACGAAGCAGCTGTGCAAGTTGACTCGGTGTACCATTGTTATTGAAAAGTTTAATTCTTATTTTTTTAGATGTTTTATTTTGGCTAAGTAATAAGTATTCTTCAGTAGCATCACTTACACGAAATTTTAGAACGTCGGCTGGTCGTTGACCTGTTAAGTAAGCTAAAAGCATGGCTTGTTTAAGCTCAGCTACGGCAGCTTCATAAACGGCATCCCAGACTTCTTGCCGTGCATAAAAATCTCGAGCAACTTCTTTATTGCGTCGAACACCAGTGCATGGGTTTTCTTTTTCTGTATAGCCCCATTCTCTTGCAATGTTAAAAACATGTGATAACAAAGCTATTTCTCTATTTCCGCGGGTTTTTGCAGTTCTTGCATCACGATATTGGGCAATAACATGAGGCGTTATTGCATCAATTGGCGCAGTGTCGAGTACTTTGCGTAGTTGTTTTAGTTCTGCAAGATTATCTTTTTGCGTGCGTGGTTTTTTTGTTGGAATTATCTCGCGTTCATATCTATCAAAAATAAACCCCATAGTTTTTATGTTCGGTTCAATTTTAATACCTTCCATTTCTGCCCATTTAAGCCGAGCTTCAGCAAGGTCGGTGCCTAATGGGTACTCTTTTCTTTTGCCGAATTCATCTCTTCCATCATAGTAATATCCTATCCAGCGTTTCCCGCTTTTTAACGTGCGCACACGTTTAAGCATGCGCGGTGGTAAGTCTTTCTTTGCCATTTAAGACACTTTACTCAAATCAAATTTCCAGCCAGTGTATGCTGGCTCTTCGTCTATTTTGTGATTACCTGCCATTTTCATGCGTGCGTATAAGCGCCCAATAATAGGGCGGCGCGCTCCATTTAGGTGGTATGCCCACCCGTTATTGTGCAGCCAATCTTGTTGCTTTACTGATGTTTTAAAGCCAGTTAACTCAGCGACTTCACTTTCAGATAAAATTTCACAGAAAGGATCTTTGTTAGTGTTCATGATGTTCTCCTAAGCTGCTATTTGTTCTTTAGTTTCTCGCCAGTAGTTATTGGCGCGAGCGATTGCTGCCATTGGTGTATCGGCAATGAATACTGAGTTCTAAACGTGCTCATTAGTCATCACCTTAAGAATTTCTAATGTGGTTTGAACATCTGCAAGCGCTCTGTGAGCATTGCTGTGATCAATTCCATGTTTAGCCGCAGCATTAACTAGTGATAGTCTTTTGCCATTGAATTTTGCGTATGCAGTTTGAGCACAATAGATTGCTGATGGTGTTAAGTTGCATTCAATATTGTGTACTTGCGCCGATTGTTTGATTAAGCGTAAATCATATTCAGAGTTCCAAATAATCAGCACGCGGCCATTGATGATGTCTTCTAATTGTTTAGCAACTTCTGCAAAGGATGGCGCGTTACGAACGTTTTTATCGTAAAGGCCATGTATTTTTGATGTTTCAGCTGGAATTGATGTTGTTGGTTTAACCAGTTGATCCATTAAAACTTTACCATTGCCATCGATTATTGATATTTCAATGATTTGAGCATCTTCATCTAACCCAGTGGTTTCAGTATCTAGAATTGCCAAGTTTTGTGGTTTTTTAAGAAGTGAAGCGAGGGTGTCTTTATTTAACATGAGTTTTTTTACCAGTGTTATGCGCGGATGAGTGGTTGGTTAATGCATTGATCAAAAATTGCCAGTGCTTTTTGATCTGTGATGTCCCGCGGAATAGGGCTATAAATCCAGCCCATACCAATGATTGAATTTGAGTCGACTTGTGCGATTAGCTGGTTATGACGTTCGTTAAAAATTTCGACAAGTTCTTCTTGTAAACATGGGCACTCTGCTTCTACTTGCTCATAGATCCAGTCTTGGCCGTTTTCGTCTTCAATGAACACACATAGCAGGGCATTCCAGAGGAGCTTTTCGTGCATGATGCTGCTGGCCTGCAAGCCATTTGTTTGGATGTCATTGCAAGTTTTCCAGTTGATAACGCGTAACTCGTCATCATTGAATGCGCTGTGACGAACGAGAATAATGTTGGCCAAAGCTAATTTAGCTAATCGAGATTGATGTTGTAACTGAATAGGGTTATTACGTTTTTTCATTGCTTCCACCACTTATAAACTAATGCCGATTTGCAGGGCGCTTTGTTTAACTTGCAGGACTGATACGTTAATGCCTGCTATGTGTTGCAAATCGAACTGAACTTGTTCTGCGGTGCGTTTAAGGTGTTGTCCGAGCAGCTCATCAAACGCGAATTTTTTAATCAGAGTATTAAGTAGCTCGCTGTGCTGTTTAGTACTCATTACGCCACTGCTTTTTCTGTTTGTCGTTTTAAGATCAGTTGCTCTACTGTTTTGGCAAGCTTTAACTGACGTTTTGCTTCGAGCGGAATTTTCAATACTTCAATAACACTACTGTTGCTATTTAGTGTGCGTACAACGTCCCACAGGGTATTAAGTTCTTCTGTCCTGAGTTCGCGATCAGTCAGTGTGTTGATTTTTAATACTTGCTCATTAATAGTTTCTCGTAAGCTATCTTCGAGTACTGAAAGCTTTTTACGAGTTTCAATTAGCTCGCCAGCGCTTTTCATATAGTTCTTCATTGTATGTTCGTTATTACTGATAGATTTACGAAGGGTGCTTTCAAGATTGCGAATGGTTTCTGCCTGTTCTTCAGCTAAGCATTTGAACTTATTCGCGTATATAGACTGGTCATGTCGTCCGAATTTATAAGCCAGCCAGCCGTAGCCAATTAAGAAGGCTACAAAGGTGAATATTCCGATATGATCTAATGTTGTAAGTTGCATGTGTAAGCCTCGCTGTTTTTATAGAAGCAGCTAGCAGGTGGTGCTACTAGCTGCAGTTTTAGTTATTTAGAGTTGAATGTGCCAATAAGCATGTCTTTACCCTCAATGCGTTCATGAAGAACACGTTTGAGGTCTTGGCCAATAGCCTCGCGCACCGCATCTTCTTGCATCCAGCGCAGCACAAACGTAGGCTTTTCAGCGTTGGTTTGAATGCCTACACGTAATTTGATTACGATCTCAGCTAGTCCTTCGTGCGGTGTTAGGCGAACATGTAAATAACCAGGAAGGCGTTCAATGCTTTTCGCTTCAATCTGATCCATGGCTGATGTTGTTTGTCCAAAATCACGCTCAATAAAATCGGATTTGTTGATTTTTTCGATAGTGACATTGCGAACAGCGGCTAAAGCTTTGTAAATATTGACCTCTTCACCGTCTGCCACAGCTTGAATATGGTCCTGCCAGTCTTCAAGAAACTCAGCTAGTTTCTGTTGGTTAACAGGGTTACCGTTAATTTGCTGTACAGCTGCAAATACTGCTGTTGGTTTAAGTGAAAGTTGGGATGTGTGGCGGCAATGACCAGGCTCTTCAACATCGCCTAAATCAAAAATAGCTTTGGCATTTAGAGTTGGACTTTCTAAGTCAATAAAGACGGTAGCTGTGTCTTGCTGATTAACGTAATACGCAAAGTTTTCAATGCTGCTGGTGTTGAAGTTGCCACGGAAACTGCGGCGTTGCGGCATGTAATTTTCTAGATCATTTACCAGAATATTTTCAGGCAGCGCGATAATGCCATCCGCCATGTTTGCAATATATTTATTCGTTTCAGTATCAGCTGTTATAGCTAGTGCAGATACTTGTGCGATCGCATTTGTTAAGTCTGTGTTTTGCATGTGTATTACTCTTACTTAGTTAATAAATGTGGTGGTTGTTAGTTAAATTAAGCTTCACGTGCAACTATAGGCGCATCGACTACAGAGAAAAGATTGCCGTTTGGTGCTGGGTTTTCGATTGTTACGCCCTGTTCAGATACATACATAGGTGTATCTAATGCTGTATCTTCACTTTTGCTGCCACGCTTCGTTGGCTGTGTATATTTGAGTTTGTGAGTGACTTTGACTTGATTAGTCTCACCGATCTGAGTGAAGTCAAACGTCACTGAAACTGTGCCTTTCTTGCCGTGATCAATTACGCCCGCAGCTACGTCGCTAAGCGCGCGGCCCACTTGCTCAGTAAATACGCCAGCATTTAAGTTGTTGATAAATGCAGTTGTGTTTGTTGCTTTCATGCTGTTGCTTCCTTTTGTTAAGCAGCTTTGTATGCTGCGGCTTCTTTTTGATCTAGCCACTTGGCAAGATCACGTAGATAAATAATTTTTGGTGCTTTACGGCTGCTATTCAGCTTGTTGATAGGTAGCCGAATTGCATCCTCATTTAGCTGCAGGATTAAGTGCCGTTGGTTTTCGATATGCGGCATAAACTGCTCTCGAAAATGTTCCAGCGTTATAAAGTTGCAGCTGTACTTCTTCTGAAGTTGCTCTAGCGTGGTCACTACGCAGCCTCATTTTTTTTAATGTTGATAATCATTTTTTTAGCAATCCAAGCGATGCCTTTTTCAGTCACCATGATTACGCCGTAGTAGCTGTATGCTTGAATATATTCATTCCAGCGTTGGCGAGTATCAGTAAAGAAATAAGGGCTTCCCCTGAACTTGCATTGCAGCTCATTGTTGTTTGATATAACGCCTAGTTCGCGCAGCTTTTTGCGCAAGACACTAGGCTTTAAGCCGAGTACTGCAGCTGCGGAATTGACGTCTCTATGCATAAGCGTCCTCCTGCGCAGCAAGTATTTGAGTTATTTGAGGTACTAGTTCGGCTACTGATTGATCTAAATCTTCTAGTGAGCCGTTGTTGTATATCCAAAAATCGCCCGGATAGACAGATACGCCATTTTCTGAACTATGAGCTTTAACTTGTGGTGCATCGTCGCGGTAGAGATGAATTAGCACGCCGTTTTCACGGATAAAAGCGGCTTCATTCTCATAACGAACGTCCGAAATAATCCACAGCATGCTTGGATCTAGTTGTGATTTGGCTACCTTCACCCAGATATCAGGGTGGAGCATTTCCCGACCCCATTCCGTACCTAATGTTTGCATTGCATGGCGTAGTGAAAAGCCAAACTCAGGCATTATTTGATCTTTTTCGTCAGTTTCAAGTACAGATAAAGGAACGTGGAATAATGAACTGATAGCTGTTTTTAGCGGCTTGGCAAAGCTGTAATACTCAGTATTTGGCAGTAGTTTTTTAAGTTGATCAGCTACAGTACTTTTTCCTGTGCGAGCTTTCCCTGCCAACCCTATTATTCGTAGCTTGGGCTCACTAGGTTTTGCATCATCATTAGCGCTAATAGCGGGTGTAGAGCAGTTTGGACAGTGCTTAATGTTCTGAACTTTCACTGCTGGAAAGTTATAGTTGCATTCTGAACAGGTAGCGATGGCGTTAGACTGATTCATAAAGTCACCGCCATAGCAGATTGTAGCCGCTGTTTTAGTTGTGTAAGTTTTTGCGTGATATGGTCAAGCTCTTCCTGAGTTTCAGCCACTTGACGAGCAGAATCTTGGTTTGCTAACCAAGCTTTTGCAGCCTCAATCCCTTGGTGTTTCCCATCTGCATCAATAGTGCCGACATACAAGAAGAGTGAGTAGTGGGTGAGATCAATTCCAACATGTATCTTACTGTTTTGGTTGATGTAGAGCGCAAGAGCAGTAATTTCCAGTATTTTATCGTTAATCGATTTCATGCTGCGAACCCTCCAAATGGAGGTTCAGGCTCAAAATCGTTTTTATTTTTGAGCACAGCTTGACCGCGTTGGCTAATAACAACAGTGCTATTAGTACGCTTTTCTAAGTCACGTATTAAACGAATATCGGTAGAACAGGAAGGGTGTACATACACAGCGTAAGGCTGTGCATGTACTGGCTTTACTAGTTGCATGTGAATGACTCCTAAACCTTGGTGGGTTAGGAGTACAATACATGTGCGTATTAATCAGGTCAATACGTAAATGAATATAATTTTATCCGCGTTTAATCCAGCTACCAATTACAGTGCCAACAATGATGGTATTTTCAGGTATTTCTAGATATTGGGGTTCGAAGTCTGGATTAAGGGCTTGGAGGTGTATTCCATCTTCACTGTTAAGGTAGCGTTTAAAAGTAACCATGCCGTCAGGTGTGCGCACTACAACGTCGCGACCATGTCTTGGATCAACTTCAGGGTCTACTAATAATAATTCACCTTCACGGTATTCAGGCACCATACTTTTGCCAGTTACCCGCAAACAAAATGCCCTGTCAGAGTGTTTGAAAGGGCAGTCTAGCCATTGTTCAGGTTCAGGATAATCCATCGCTTCTGAGAATGCTCCTGCTTGAACCCATGAGATTAGAGGGACTTTTCCATATAAATCTATAGGTTCATGGTCAATGTTACTATTAGCAACAGTGCTAGCTTTGATGCCTAGCACTGCGGCGATATTTAAATTCAATACCCGCGCAATACTATACAAGTTATCTATGTGTGGGTTATTTGATTCAGCTTTAAAAATACGATGAACAGTTGGCTGTTTTAAGCCTGCCCGCCTCGCAACTTCTGCTTCAGACCAACCTAACTCGTTAGCTCTTTCACTAAAAAGTTGGGCTATGCGTTTAGTTGAGAAGTTCATGATTCAATACCTCCTTGAATTACTCATTAGTGTATTGACTGAATCAATCCATGTGTGTATTGTATTGTGAATACATATGCGTATAGGTGAGGA
This sequence comes from Pseudomonas sp. F1_0610, assembly GCF_047470865.1. Classification (NCBI taxonomy): domain Bacteria; kingdom Pseudomonadati; phylum Pseudomonadota; class Gammaproteobacteria; order Pseudomonadales; family Pseudomonadaceae; genus Pseudomonas; species Pseudomonas sp. F1_0610. Next base: position 30,320 of record NZ_JAZDRH010000015.1, on the reverse strand, counting down.
CATGAAATTACAAGGCATGATTTCTGCTCTGCAGAAGACAGGAATGAGTCAAAGTGAAATAGCGCGGCAGATTGGTACAAATCAGCCAACAATTAACCGTGCAAGCAAAGGTAGGCAAGTCTTTTACAGTGTTGGGAGAAAAATTGAGATGCTTTATTTAGAACAGGTTTTAGAAAAAGAAGATCCATTAAAGGTTGCGTAGGTTGTTGGCAGGGGACCCACCACGGTCACCTCCCTGCCAACTGGCTACACATGCAAATATGTTGCCGTGATCAATACTACTTAGAATTATGTTGTTGATCAACGGCGTTATAGGAAGATTAACGCCAATGAGTCGTAAAAACTTAGTTGAAGGGGTTTATGCCCCTTTTAATTTAAGACAAGCACTTTACCGTGCTTCCCGAGATTTTAAGGGTGGGCAGACTGCTTTAGCGCTCACCATTGGGATTGACCCTTCTGATTTAAGTAAGCGCTTAAACCCAAGTGATGAGCGCTTGCTCAAGCCTGAATTAATAGAAGAAATAGTTGCAGCCACCAAAGACCAGCGCTTGCTTAATGCACTGGTGCGTCCTGCCGGTGCAGTCGTGTTTACGCCAAAAGAAATTAATGCTTCTGATGCGTCATTAAATGATGCGGCAAAAGTACTTACTGCGGTTTCTGATTACGTTAAAAGCTTGGCTGATGGCTTGGCTGATGGCGTTTGGCAAGATCATGAGGTTGATGATCTGCGTAAACATGGTGAGCGAGTTATTAATAAAGTGCTAGGCATTATTGCTGGAGCAGAGCAAGCACTGGAGGAAAACCATGGCTGATTTTGCAGATAACGGCAGCGAAGTATCACAACTATTTTTAGAGCACGCATTAGCCAAGCAAGCACAACGTAATGCAGTGCAAGCAGGCAGTTTGGAGTGCGATGAATGCGGGGAGGTAATTCCCGAAGCACGTCGCCAAGCTTTACCTAGCTGTCGAACTTGTGTGGATTGTCAGCAGCTTTTGGAGGTGCGCTATGGCTCGCGTTAATGTATTGACCCGCGCTTTAGGTTTGGCTTATAGTTTAGCCACTGTTGCAAATTCAACAGTCGGATGTCGCAGTCTGAAATCAAAAAGGCGCATAAGCGCCGCTCTACCTATAGCAGGCGTTTTTTTACGTCTGCTAAATGTTATGGCGGTTATGCGTGGGAGACGCCCTGCGTCTGCCGGTTTCCTTTTTGACCGGTCTGCGAACCCGCGTATAGCTGCCACCTTATCATTTCGCAGTGATCGTGGTAGCTCCCAATTCAAGAAGGAGCTTCATCATGACTAACACAAATCCGTCTGTAATTTCCCTTCCTACTACTATTTCATTTCATGATGCTGAATTAACAGTAATTAATCAGCAGGGTGAGATTTGGTTATCTGCCAGTGATATTTCTCGCGCTCTTGGTTATGCCCGAGAAGATGCAGCAGGCAAAATTTACACTCGAAACGCAGATGAGTTTACTTCTGAAATGACATTGACCCCCAATTTGGGGGGCTCGGGTAATTTAAAAAATGATACCCGTATTTTCTCACTCCGAGGTGCCCACCTAATCGCCATGTTTGCTCGCACCAAACGTGCCAAGGAGTTTCGTAAGTGGGTGCTGGATGTGTTAGATAGCCACTGTAAGAAACCTGTGGGTCAGTATATTTCAGACCCTTATGCTTATATGGAAGCTGTTTATGAGCATGCAATGTCACTGACAATGACAGATGAATATGCCTTGCAGCGGAAGGAAATTAGCGAACGTGCTGAGCAGTTAGTTGATGATAGGTTGCAAGACCGCAGCAGTTTAGTGCTTGGTGGTATGAGGCTATTAACACAGTCTGATGGCTTTGATGGGTTTACCACTCAAGCCATAGATATGGATGCGAATCTACTTAAGGACAACCAAATAGCCGCTTATATGTCGCGGATTCCTATGCGTTATATCCCCGAAATTATCTCTGCAGCTACGCGCCGTATTGAAGATATGTGTTACCTACCGTACATCGACAAAGGGTGTGCGAATGACAACTAATGATAAGCAGGATTTAACGCTAGACGAAGCCCGTTCATTATTGCCATTTATCAGTGCTGAACAACGTGATATTTGGATTCAGGTCGGAATGGGCTTAAAAGCCTTTTTCGGTGATTTAGCGTTTGATTTGTTTGATAGCTGGAGCCAAAGCGGCTCTAGCTACAAAGCAGCTGATTGTCGTGCCGTTTGGCGCTCGTTTCATGGTGATGGTATTAGTATTGCCACTGTTGTGAAGCTAGCACAAGACAATGGCTGGCGACCTGAAAAACGTGAGCTGACTGCGCAAGAAAAGGCACAACGCAAAGCTGAGTTTGAACAGTTACGTGCCAAGCGTGAAGCTGAATTAGAAGCCGATGAAGAGCAACTACGCATTATGCGTGAACAGGTTGCATTGGCATGCCAAGAAGTATTTGAGAAGCACTGCCACGCAGCAGGTGCTAGCCAATACCTAGAAAATAAAAAAGTTCTAAGTTATGGCACGCGCTACGTTAATAAGCTGATCGTGATTGAAATTGATAGCTTAAATCAACGCTGCCAGATTTGGCATGGTCCTGATGCTCATCGCTGGCTTAATGAAGTGAATAAAGATCGTCCTGCGCATATCAGCATGCTGGTAATGAAGCAGGGCGTGTTAGTTGTGCCGTTGGTTGATGAAACTGGCGTTATTCAATCGCTACAAGTGATCTCGGCTAATGGCAAAAAGATGTTCCCAAAGTTTGGGCGTAAGTCAGGTTGTTTTCACTTGATTGGTGCGTCTGATGCAAGTGCCGTGGTAGCAGTAGCTGAGGGTTATGCCACAGCCGCTAGTGTGCATATGTGTACTGGCTGGCCAGTAGCGGTGGCAATTGATAGCGGCAATATTATTAAAGTGTGTAAGTCACTGAATAAACTGTATGCCGATAAGCAGTTAGTGATTTGCGGTGATGATGACCCGAGTGTTGAGGGTAATCCTGGGCGAACAAAGGCAGAGCAAGCGGCAGCCGCCTACGGTGCTATTTGTATTTTCCCGCAGGCACAACAACAAGGTGCCGACTGGAATGACTTACTTATTGTTGAGGGCGCTGCGGTTGCTACTAAACAATTGGAAGAAGGGTTAGAGAATAGTCTTCCCCATACCCCATCTAATAACGGCGGGGCTGCGCAAGTTGAGGCGGCTGCGGCTGAAAACGGGGGTGAGGGGGATGTAATCCAAGCTAAAAAGGACGCGATTGACCGTAAAATATTGGCTCGATTCGCCTTGGTCGAAGGGAAGACAGACGTTTGGGATGGTCACAAATTCACAGTGATGAAAAAGAGTGGGTTCGAAGCCTTAGTAGGTAAAGAACATGCTCAAACGTGGCTGGGGAATATTGCAAAAAAACTCATTGATAAAGACCAGGCTCAATTGCTTGTTGATCAACGCAAGATGCAAGGCAAGGCGTTAAAGGATGGTTGGCACGGTATGACGCCAGTGGAGCGTTATGTCTATATCGATGGAACCAAGGATATTTGGGACAGAGCAAAACGTCGCCGTGTGCCAGAAGGTGCGGTAAAAATGATGCTAGGTGATAGTTATTCGCTGTGGCTGAACGCAGGTGATCGAAAAGTAGTTGATATGGACCATATTGTTTTTGACCCTGCTATGCAAAAAGATCCTGATATCTATATCAATACGTTTGAAGGTTTGCCACTTGAGCCAATTTATGATGATGAAAAGTGCAAGTCTATTCGTGAACTAATTTCTTTTTTATGCAATGACGACCCAGAGGCTACGCAATGGCTGACTTGCTGGCTTGCCTATCCACTGCAAAAACTAGGTACCAAAATGGATACTGCAGTGCTGTTGCATTCAACGATGGAAGGCTCGGGTAAAAGTCTGTTTTTAAGCGATATTATGGGCAAAATTTACGGAGCCTATGCTGCAACAGTTGGTCAAGCTCAGTTAGAAAGTAACTGGACAGTTTGGCAGTCAGCCAAGCTTTATGCGGCGTTTGAAGAGGTTGTTTCGCGTGATAAGCGTTATAACCAAACAGGCAAGATCAAGCATATGATCACTGGTAAAACTGTACGAATGGAGTCTAAGTTCGTCAATGGTTGGGAAGAAGCCAACTATATGAATGCGGTGTTCTTATCGAATGAGATTATGCCTTGGCCAATTTCTGAAAATGACCGTCGAATGTTCGTTATGTGGCCTCACCAGTCGCTTAGCCGAGAAAAGCAAATTGCGGTAGGCGCTGAGATTGAAAGTGATGGTGTTGAGGCGTTTTATGGCTATTTGTTGAGCTATGACTGTGGTGATTTTGATTTGCGTACAAAGCCCCCGCGTACGCTGGCAAAAGAGCGATTGATTGCAATGAGTCGCTCAAGCTGGGAAAACTTTATTGAACAGTGGCGCAGTGGTGAATTGGGTGTACCATTTACAATTGCGCGTACGCAAGACTTGCATGATCTATATTTGGAGTGGTGCTCGCGCAATAAAGAGAATACACTCAGCGAAACGAAATTTAGTCTCTTTGTATCGTCCAAGATTGCAAAGTCGACTACTCAGATCGCATGGCTTGATGATTATAAAGATCGACGACGAAGCATGATGTTTGTCGCTGATGAAGAAAAAATAAAGCCTACCGACTTGATTGAAGCTGCTCGCGTTGGGCAGTTGATACGCGAATGGCGAAAAACCGCATGGATTGCGGGTTGGAACCTTGAAAAGTGGGAGAAATGCATCGGTTTTGATGCTCCACTGGATATTGAACGCAAAGGGAAGGCTGCGTAGATGGCTAGGGTTGCTATGGTATGTCTAGGGTTAAATAGCCCAACCCTAGACAAGCTAAGTTCTTATTTTCATTGGAAAAATATGCCATTAGCTAGGGTTGCTATCCTTAATGCGCGTGCGCGCGCGCGTAATAATTAATGCAGAATTTTCTTTTTAAAAAAATTACACGCGAGGCAAAACAACCCTAGACACCCTAGAACCCTAGACAATTTATTATAACTTATTGATTTTATTAGTTTTGAATTGACTAGGGTTTGACTAGGGTTGGGGTGTTTTGACTAGGGTTGGTTAAAAAGGAGCCAGAAATGATTAAAAACGTAGACCTTTTATTGCAGTTTTGGGGAAGTGAGTTAAAAAACGGGAAGTTAGAAGCCAGTATTCCTTCAATGCTTGGAAGTTTAGCTGAGGATTTGGCGACGACAGGGGTGCGTAGTAGCAGTAGTAAAGATTTAAGCCTTGTGCCAGCGCATTTAAAGCTGAGCAGGCTGGCTGATGATGTGGACTGTGCGTTGTTGATGATGTTTAACGATAAAGATAGGGGCGGGTTGGGCAATACGGGACGAGCAGGTAGCTTATGGCGCTTGGCACGGGTGCGGTATGTTCGGTGTGTAGGTGTGCCGATCAATGAGCAGTTGTTAGTGTTGGGTATTAGTAATGGTACATATAAGCGATGGTTGAGTGATTTGCATGAATTTATCGCTGGAGTTTTCCCAGAATACGTTGATGCGGCTTAACCGTTCGTCGGTTGCCGATGCAGGATAAGTGCAACATAAGCGCAACTTAACATAAGCATTCGCAAGTGGCGTTTTTAGGGGGTTTACGCCATTGCACCTTTTGAGCAACATAGTATGCATACTTTGGTTTTGACGCCTACGCGAAAGCAAATTAAACAGTGGAGGTTGTTATGTAAAGCCAAATCACGAGCACTCGCTGTGCAGAGTTGATTCCACCACCACGGTTTCAATTCCAAAACCCCAGTACTGACCTACGACTCCAGTGCTGGGGTTTTTCTTTATCAGGACGTTAAAGCATGAATGATGAGCAACAACTACTGCATGATATTCCTATCATTATTTTGATTTTAGTAGCTGCTGCTGGCATGGCTGGTGAGTTACGACAAGCGGATATACCAGGGCTTACGGTTGGCGAAATCTTAAAGCGAGTGTTATTACGCTGGTCATCATCTGCCTTATTTGGTGTGTCTACTTTGATGATTGCCCAAGAGTTAGGCGGTAAGTTAATGCTAAGCGCGGCTTTGGGCATGATTGTCGGGTTGCTAGGCGCCGATATTGCAGGTGCTATTTATACACGTGTGATCGCTAAGAAAGCAGGGGTTAAGTATGAGCAGCGTCAAGATTGATGGCATTGCTGAACTCATGCAAGAGCTGGAAAGTCTAGGTTCTAAAGCCAATCAGGCTATGGCTGATGCGCTTAACCATACAGCAAATCAGGCACGGATAGCACTTAGGCAGTCAATGTCTGATTCCTTTACTAATCCAACTAACTTTACGTTGAATGCTATACGAGTGATCAATGCTAAAAAGGCTGATCCTGAGTCTGCAGTCTTTGTTAAAGATGATAAGGGCAAGGGCGGGCAAGGGTTCGCGGCTGCTGAATGGTTTGCACCACAAGTATTTGGTGGTGAACGTTTCAGTAAGAAGAGTGAGATAGGGCTGCGTAAAGCTGGAATACTTCCTGCAGATATGTACATAGTGCCAGCAGCAGGTGCCAAGCTAGATAGGTTCGGCAACATGAATGGTCGCTATGTCAAAAAGATAATGGATGGCTTAATAAAAAGCAGAAGCCAAAAGCCTGATCCAAAGTCTAAAGACGTTGTGTACTTTGTTATTCGAAAAGGAACGCGCCCGATTGGTATTGGTGAACGTGTTGGCAAGTCATCAAAGATGGTTATAGCTTTCGTACGTAAACCGAACTATGCCCCGCGCTTAGACTTCTTCGGGGTTGTAAGTGAGGTTGCTAATCAAAACTTAGAGAATAATTTAGATCTGGCTATTAGTAAGATGTTATGAGATTTTGGAAAAGCAAGAATTGATCATTGAACACCTTAGAATGGTTGGCTAGAATGCAAATATTGTACTAATAAAAAATTTCGATTTTTAACATAGAATAGTTAAGAGTCAGTATTTGGGAAATTTATGAGCACAGGTCAGCCACAGTTAGCAGATGGTGAAATTATTCAAGAACTATCTGATTTGAAAAATCAGGTGGATTAACTGTGTTTTCTGAAAAAGCAATTCAGCGAAAAATTGACACTTTTGTATGACTACAGAGACTATCAATAGGGAAGCTGGTGACTCTGGTAAAGGCTTTAGATTACAGCTCATCAGGGCGATAAAGCTCATGCTGCAAACGATTCAGCAGGATCAAAATACTGTGTTTTTTACTGCAGTGGAAAATTTTGAAGATGTTTCCCATCAGACTATTGTAGCTGGAGAAGTCAGTAATTACTTCGAAGAAGACAAGAATTATGACCTGAATGGGAATTTCACAATTTTTAGCCCTCCTGTTATTAATACGTTGGTCAGTTTTTATGACATCTATGTAGATCAGTTTCGCACTAGTAACAGTGTTTATTTGGGCTTTTATACAACGAGAGATGTAGGTAAGGAGAGAAAATTCAAGCTCAATAGCGGTAAAGAAATAACTCTACCAAAAAAACCAATTTTAGAAATTCTTCAATCGTTGGATGACGTTTCAGATGAAACTATTAATTTGGTAAAAGAAATTCTTGTTGAAGAGTACGCTTCCCAATATAAAGAAAAGTCTAAATCAGGAAACTTAGAAACACTTCAGAATGAAACTGTTGATAGGTTTAAAGAGTTTTGGAAGAAAATAATATGGCATTTTGGTCAGGAAGATGAGGATGCTCTCAAGCAGACAGTTTTAAAGGATATTGAGAATTCACCACTTCACAATAATGCACACATAGGCAAAGAAAATACTATATTTTGTTTGCTAATGGAAAAGCTGAGTCAAAGACAAAATAGTAAAAACTTAGTCGATAAATTGGTTCATAGTTCAGATGTAAAGTTGGCTTTTAAAGAAGCAGAGTCTCAAATTCCTGACGAAAGTATAGATCCTACATGGCGTTATATCGCTGAGATAGAAAAGAATGTGACCGATAAGCGAAATCTGAAAGAAAAAGTGCTCTCAGTAATAAAGAATATTTCAGATCGTCGAATTAGACTGTTAGCAAGAAAAGCAAGTGGCTCTAAGTATGAAGAGCGTGAAGCGGACAAGTCTTTTTTGTCTTTGAAGTATCGTGTTTTTGAAGCTTGTGAAGAATATTTTTCAGGTGACGGGTATGTAGTCCCTAAAAACGGCGGCGAATTGGATGCTATTCTTCAAACTCTTGTATCAAAAGCAGTAGAAGATATTTCTAAGTTAAAGACAGATTACAAATATACAATTTCTAATGATAAAACAATAGAAGGAATTATTTGGAATTTGTTTGATGGGTGTTTTTTAGCTTTTGATGAGCATAGTGATGAGTGATATAAGTACAAAGAAAAGGCTAATGTACCTAAGCGGTGAAGATTTCTATCTTTATTGCTATTCAGTTTTGGTTATTTTGGATTCTTTAGGCTGTCGTGATGGAAAATTTTTTAGAGACTATAAAAAGTTGGCTTTTTTAACTGACATTATCAGTGATGATAAAACAGTTTATGTGGTTTCTCATTCTTCAGGAAAAAAGCTGAACCCTAAAGATTATGAGTGTTTACTTGACAGTTATTCGAATGGCTTGATTCGAAGAAGTGAAATTCTTAAGTTGTTGTTTGTCCTTGAGAAGAGAGGATATGTGATTCTTAAGCGACGTAACATACAAGAAATTGATGTGACTTTGGCGAAGGATAATCTTCCTGATGACTTTTTGAACAGTAATGTTTTCGAGTCGGAATCTCAGAATATAAAAAAATTATCAAAAAAAGTCATTCGTTTGGCATCACTAACCCTAGATACTATGTTAAGTAAAATTTATGTTGAAAATGGAGTTAGAGCGTGGGGCTAATGCGAGTTAATAAGCTTGTTTATGAAGGAAGCAAGTATTATTTTGAGTCTAAAGAGTTCGACAAAAATATCATTCTAATTGAAGGTGATAATGGAACAGGGAAAAGCACCTTTTGTAATTTGATTTATTTTGCATTAGGTGGTGAGGTTCCAATATTTCGAAGAGATAATAATAAGCGTCACGATGAAATAACTTCTGATAGTAATAATTATGTTGATCTTTATGTCTCACTCAATGATGGCAGTTATTTGCTCAGGCGCTACTTTGAAGATAATGACGTAACAGTAATTCCCTATGAGCGGGTGGTTGAAAAAATCTATTCAGAAGATAAAAAGACTTTATTTGACGAGAAGGTAAAATTTGTTCTTTCAGAAGGTAAAACTAAAGTATATCCCATAAAGAGAAGCAGCGATGCATACGTTTTTTCCGACTGGATTCTCGAAAAGTTAGAAATAGCTGTAGTTGAGCTTTTTTATGGATACAATACATTTAAGATTAATATATCAGATTTGATGCGGTTGATTTATCACGATCAACAGCCGAACCCAGAGGGCATTTATAAAAAGCCAGATACTAATTCAACTTATGTTTCTGATTCTGAGTTAGTTCGAAAAGCTATTTTTGAACTTTTAGTTGGTAAAGCGTACTCTGATTACTACGACTCTATTGTCGAAGAAAAGAAACTGACGAGAGATAAAAATTTGGCTAGAGAAGTTGTGAGTGAGTACACGCTTTTAGCCGACAAAATGCGAAAAAATGGCGAGGATAAAAATGTCAGCTTCTTGCAGAAAGAAATCTCTGATAAAGAGCAGCAAATAGACAAGCTGCATGATGCCAGACAAGCATTCAAGCGTAATCGGTCTGGATCAAATACGATTAATCAAGATATTGATTCGTGCAAGTCAGAATTAATTGATTGCGAACTTAGATTAAGCCAATTAAAAGAAAATCTGGTCTCTGCTTTCAATGAACGGTACAAATTAAATGTAGTTAGAAATGAGTCTGTTTCAGAAATTAGTCGCATTGAAAAAGTTATTTTTTCTCACGATCAGCTGAATCTTTTTACGTCTGATACTTGTCCATACTGCTTAAGTCACGTGAATCGTGAGGAAGGGCAATGTGTCTGTGGCGCTTCGATTGAAGAAGAACAATATGAGAGGTTTTTCTACACATCAAAAGAGTATAAGGATATTCTGAGATCGAAGATTAAGGCGCTATCAACAATTAAAACTGCATATGATGATTGTGACTCTGAAGTTCAAGAGATAAAAAAAGAAATTGAGTCAGAAGAGAAGAAGTCGCAGAATTTACGTGAAAAGCTACATGAAATGCTTGGACGAGTTGACGAAACTGTTGATATTGAAAGCCTAAATAATATTGATGATAAAATATTACAACTTAGAGAAGATGTTGCGAATTTAAGTCGATTATTGGAGATTGAATCAAAGTTGGAGCGTTTTCAAAAGGACTTTGATTTGGCCAGCGACAAAGCACAAAAAGCAGGATTAAAGAGGAAACAGCTTGAGATTGAAGCTCAGCAGGACGTAACTTCAAAAGTAAATGCGTTTAGTAAAAAGTATGATGAGTTAATGAAAAATACTTTACCTGATTGCAGGTCTGCAAAGATTACGTTGGACAACTATTTGCCTTCAATTAATGAAGGTCTCTATCGGGAAACAAGCGCGCTTGTTTCAATTAGGCTGATGTACTTTATTACTCTCATGCATTTAGCCTTGTCTGATGAGTCCGTGAGATTCCCACGATTTTTACTTATTGATACACCTGAAACTGCTGGAATTGAATTAGATCATCTCAAACAGTGTATTCAACAATTGGAAGAGTTGAAAAATTATGGAGTTGATTTTCAAGTTATCATTTCAACAGGATTGAATAAGTATCCGGAGTCATTAAAGGACAATCGTGTGCTTTTTATGCCTGATAAGCAGAAAGAGCACATGCTGTTGAAGGAAAAAAACTTTTCTGTGTGAGAATTTAATTTTTAACTTTTTGCAGCTAGACCTACTGCGGTGCACGCTCCCCTTCGGGCAGTCTCGACAATCCACGCTGCGCCGCTTTAGCTTCAACCTGTAGCTTGAATAATTGACTGTCTTTGACATATCGCGGATACATCCAGTCGTCGCCAGATTTCAAAAAGTAGCAGTTGATATTCATTTTCTTTATATAAATACGTCCAACAGTTGTTCCATAGCGGTCAACATCTTGTAACCATCTCACCAGTTAGAACAGCCTTGAGTGACTGAATCACTTGAAGATATGATGGTGTTAACTGAGGATTTAACTGGTGAAATGAACTCTAAGAATATGCAGGAGTTTAATTAAATCAATGGATTTAAATCATTTTTACCTGTAACTAAAGCAAAAATAATCAAAAGGTACTTTCAGCCACCCCTACCCCGCACGGGTAATTCGAGCCGTGTTTTCTCTCTAGCTGAAAAATTTGCATGTGTGTCCGTCTTTATTTGAGGTATCTAAATGCGTGTAACTAAGGCCCAGCTTGCCAATATTGTTGGGCGTGATGAGCGCACATTATCCCGCTGGCAAAATGATGGAATGCCCGTTGCTGAAATTGGCAATGGACGCGGCAACGAAAATACATACGAAACTGCCGATGTAATCGAATGGATTGCTAACCGCGCAGCCAACGGCGGTAAAGAAAGTGTTAAAGATCGGCTTGACCGAATCCGCGGAGATCGCGAAGAACTTGCCCTAGCCAAAGACTTGGGCGAAGTCGTAATTGCTGACGAACTTGTCAGCCGCTTTGAAGCTATGATCGAAGCAGCCAAAACCGAGCTGCTCAATACTATCCCCGATCAAATAGCTACCGATTTATCTGCACGATACGGCGTAGAAATAGACGAACAACACATACGCGAACCCATCGAGCAGGCGTTGAGGAATATGGCCAACTATGACGCAACTGAAGACGGGTATTACAACGAACCCGAAATTGAGGAGGATACTGAGTAACACCGCCAGTACTGCCCTTGTGCAAATCTGCAAACGCTGGTCGCCACCTCCGAAAATGACAATTATCGAATGGGCTGACAAATACCGCTGGCTTGCACCAGAAGAAGCTGCCCGTTCAGGAAAATACAGCTTTAGCATTACGCCACATCTCACGTGGCCAAATGGACCACTTGAAGCCTTGGAAGATCCTAATATCAGCGAAATCTGTTGCCGAAAATCAGCACAGGTAGCTTGGACCTCGGGCGTTGTGGGTAATGCGATTGGTAAGTGGATTGATATTGACCCATCGCCCATCTTAATGCTATTTCCAAAAGCCGAAGCGGTTAAACAATATGTAGGCGAAAAGCTTGAGCCAATGATTGAAGCCACGCCAAGGCTCGCGAAAAAAGTCGACCTACGTAGCCGCAAACTACAACAACGGCAAGACTTCAAGAAATTCGCAGGCGGCTTCTTAAAGATGGTTGGTTCTAACTCGCCAGCAAGTGTGAAATCAACACCCGTTCCGCGAGTGATTGTTGAAGAGCCAGACGACTGTAATCTCAACCTGCGTGGTCAAGGCGACAGTATCAAGCTCGCTAAAGAACGACTAAAAACCTTCCGCAGACCTAAAGTGATCATCGGTGGCACGCCAACCCTTAAAGGCCTGTCTGCCATCGATGCAGAGATGGAGCTTTCAGACAAGCGCGTCGGCTTAGTACCTTGCCACGATTGCGGGCAAGAACATCGACTGAGTTTTGACAACTTACACTGCGATGAAGACCCAACCGTCAATCATGCTGTTTACGGCAACAAACGGCCAGAAACCGCTTTTTATACCTGCCCGCACTGCGGCTCAATTTGGGACGATAACCAAAAAAATGCAAACTTAAAACATGGGCGTTGGGTAGCAACTGCCGAGTTTCGCGGCATTGCAGGGTTTGACTTAAACGAGCTTTATGCCACGTTCTACGGCTCACGCTTTGCCATGCTCATGGAAAAGAAACTACAGGCAGAACATGCTGCAGAACAAGGCAACATCGGGCCACTTATTGCATTCATCAACAGTTCAGAAGGGCGCTCGTATGAATACGAAAGCGACGCCCCGAAAACTGATGAACTAAAAGAGCGCTCAGAAGATTATACGGAAATGACCGCACCTGCAGGCGTTCTACTTTTAACCATCGGCATCGACGTACAGCACGACCGATTAGCAATCGTCATTGTGGGATGGGGGCGTGGTGAAGAATCATGGCGTATCTATTGGGGCGAAATTCATGGCAACACTATCGACATCAATGACCCCATTTGGAAAGCGCTTGATCAAATCATTAGCACCCCCATCCCACGCGAAAACGGCGGGCACTTAGGCGTTAGTGCGGTATCAATTGACAGCTCGGATGGTACCACGAGTGATGCCGTTTATACCTACGTCCGCGCCCGTCAACGCTACGGAATTATGGCGATCAAAGGCGCATCGATTGACAGTCGTGACCGTGAAATTTACTCACGCCCACCCACTTCAATCGACTCAGGCAAGGTCACCAAAACAGGTACAAAAGCCGCGAGATACGGGCTTAAAGTGCTGATAGTTGGCACACACAAAGCCAAAACTTTGATAGACCAACGCCTGAGGTTAACAGGCAAAGGACCAGGGCGCATGCACTGGTATCAAAACATACGTGAAGACTATTTCGAGCAGCTGACTAATGAAGTGCTAGCACCGCACCCGCGCAGCCCAAGCAAAATGGTCTGGCAGAAAAAAGCAGGGCGCCGCAACGAAGCCTTAGACGTTGAAGTGTATGCCCTGCACGCAGCGCGTTCGCTAAAAACCCACTTGCTCAAAGAGCACGAGTGGGACGCACTCGAACAGCAGCTAATGCAACCCACCTTATTCAGTGAATCCACGCAACCAGTTGCCCCAGTACCTGCACGAGCCAGAGCTCGTCGCGGCAGCCGAGGGGGCGGCGTTTATTAAGCGAGGCAACCATGGAAACAGCAGCAAAACGCCTTGCCGATGTGCGTGAAGCCATCCGCGAAGTGAATACTTACGGCCAATCAGTACGTAAAGATGGGCGCGAGTTACGCCGTGCCGACTTAGCGACATTGCATCGGCTAGAACAGCAGTACTTGCGCGAAGTCGCATTAGAGAAACGTGTCAACCGTGGTGCGCCCCGAAGCCGTATTTATTACGGGGTGCTCTAATGACACAACTATCAAAAGAAACCATTCGCGAAATTGTAAAGCAAGCCGCCCAATACGCCCAGCCTAGCCACAATGTAACGGCGCAAGGCGGTGGCGGTGGCGTTGAAACCCGCTACCGTGGTGCATCGCGGGGGTTACGCTCACTACTTGGCTGGCTGCCGGGAGTACGCAGCGCCATTGCCGACCTGCCAACCAACGAGCGTCAAATGCTAGTCGGGCGCTCACGCGATGCTATGCGCAATCATCTGATTGCCCGCGCCGCGATTATGCGTCAACGCACTAGCGTCGTCGGCACAGGGCTTGTGTGTTATGCCCAAGTTAACGCGCAAAAGCTCGGAATCAGCACAGAACAAGCTCAAGAGCTAAATAGTCAGCTTGATCTAATTTGGGAAATGTACGCGCTTAACCCTGTTGAGTGCGATGCCGAAGCCACGCTTAACCATTATCAACTACAAGGCTTGGTCCTTATTTCAGCGCTGGTGAATGGCGATGCCTTTGTCGCCACGCCTTACATCAAACGCGAAGGCACACAGTTCGGCACACGACTGCAGGTGATTGAAGCTGATCGAGTATGTAACCCTGCAGACGGTTTTGATACTGAAAACATGGTCGATGGTGTTGAGTTCGACAAATACGGCGCGCCCATTGCTTACCACATCGCCAGCACTTACAAAATCGACCGTATAAACGGAAACTTTGGCGAGCGAAAATGGCAGCGTTTGCCAGCATTCGGCAAGCACACAGGGCGGCGTCGCACCCTGCATGTAATGAACGAAAAAGAACGCCCGGGGCAAAAGCGTGGCGTGCCTTATCTCGCGCCCGTGCTTGAGCCGTTACAAAAGCTTGAACGCTACAGCAGTGCTGAATTAATGGCAGCTGTAATCAGCGCCTTCTTTACCGTGTTTATTAAAAAGACGGATGGCTTTAATGACGGCGGCCTACCGATGGCTGCCATGGGTTCTCATGTACCCACCGAAGATACTGGAACTCCTGACATTCAGCTGGGTGAAGGCGCCATTGTCGACCTTGGCGAAGGTGAAGAACCTGTAACAGTCAACCCAGCCCGACCTAATGCGCAGTTCGACCCGTTCTTCACTGCAGTGGTTAAACAAATCGGCGCGGCTTTGGAAATCCCAATTGAAGAGTTGTTGCTGAATTACGACAAAAGCTACTCAGCGGCTCGCGCTGCTATGTTGCAAGCGTGGCGCTATTACAGCCTGCGCCGTTGGTGGCTCGTCAGTGAGTTTTGCAAACCCACGCGCGAGCTAGTGATCGATGAGGCCGTAGCAAAGGGCATGATCAACCTGCCTAATTATGTAGACCCAATCAAACGCCACGCCTACCTAAATGCTTTATGGGTTGGTCCAGCACGCGGTGCTATTGATGAACTTAAAGAAGCCAACGCTGCAGGTAAGCGAATCGAAATTGGCGTGAGCAACGTAGCCATGGAATGTGCGGCAATGTCGGGCGAACCCTATGCCGATATTTATAGCCAGCGCTTACTTGAAATTCAAAAGGCTAAGCAAGACGGCATCTATACTGAGCCACAAGCCAAGCCAACCAGCAGCCCACCAATTGAGGATGAAAAAGACTAATGAGCGCATTACTCACTATTGCCAGCCAACCTTGGCTTATTCAGCCCGATGCGCTCGACAATATTCTCACTATTGCAAACCGTGAGAATGATGTTCATGCGCTAGAAACTCGTTTAGGGCACAAGCTGGAAAATACCCGAAAAGTAACGATTAGCGACGGTGTAGCCGTTATCCCAGTCACTGGTCCCATCTTTCGCTATGCCAATTTGTTCACTGAAATTAGCGGCGCAACCAGCACTCAGGTGCTGGCCACTGATATTCAAACCGCGCTAGACGACCCCAAAGTTAAAGCCATAGTGTTAAACGTCGATAGCCCCGGCGGTCAAGCCAGTGGCATTAATGAACTGGCCGACTTGGTGTACCAAGGGCGCAACAAAAAACGCATTGTCGCCTACGTCGGCGGCATGGGTGCCAGCGCAGCCTATTGGATTGCCAGCGCCGCGCACGAAGTAGTAGTCGATGCCATTGGCGTGGTCGGTAGCATTGGCGCAGTGCTCACAGTTACTACTCAGCAAGAAAAAGAAGGGCAAAAAACATGGGAAATTGTCTCGCACAATGCCCCCAACAAACGCCCTGATCTTAAAACCGAAGAAGGCCGCGCCAAAGTCGGTGAAATGATTGACGCCTTAGGCACTGTTTTTCAAACACAAGTCGCCATGCACTTAGGCGTAGCGCCTGAAAAAGTCACACAAATGGGCGACAGCGGCGGTGTATTAGTCGGTCAACTGGCTGTAACAGCTGGGCTTGCTCACCGTCTTGGCTCACTTGAACAAATCAAAAGCGAACTAGCCGCTTCTGCTAGCAACCCAAACCGAGGTAATCCACTAATGACAGTCGTGAAAACAACGGCGGAACTACAAGCTGCAGTAGCGGCTGGTGAGGATCCGAAAAACATCACCATTGCCGAAAGCGTAGCAGCCACTGCAGAACTCGACAAAGCCAAAGCTGAGGCGGTAACTGCTGAACGCGAGCGTATTTCAGGCATTCAAGCGATGGCAGTAGAAGGCTTTGATGCAGAAATTAAAGCCGCTATTGACGGCGGCTTAACCGTCGAAGCCGCTGCATTAAGTTTAGTCAAAGCTAGCCAAGAACGCGGCATTAGCTTAGCGGGTATCAAAGCGGACTCTACGCAAGTAGATACCGAAACCCCAACTACCGAAGCCGACAAGAAACAAACCGAAAAACAAGGTGTGCTTGCAGCAATGCTTAAAGGCGCAGGCCTTAAAAAATAAGGAGGCATCATGCCAAATCCAATTGTTACCGAATTTACGCCAAGCAACCTTGTTGCAGGTTCATTTCCCATTCACACCAAAGGCGTGGTTATTGCCGCAGGTCAGGTGCTAATTGCAGGCGCATTGTTGGGCATTAACGACCAAGGTCACTACGTGCATAGCGTAAAAGCAGCCACCGATGGCTCACAAAACCCCTGCGCCATTTTGTTTGAAGACGTCGACGCCACAGACGGCCCAACACCAGCAGCCGTTGCACTAACAGGCGCTTTCTCGGGTGATGCCTTGGTGCTCGGCGAAGGCCACACCCTTAACAGCGTAGACGCCGATCTACGTAAACTCAGCATTTTCGTTTGCTAGGAGCCACCAATGGATATTTTTGATACACGCACCATGCTTGAAGCTGTAGAGCAAATGCATGCGCCCAGCACATTTTTGCTGCGCGCCTTCTTTAATGGCTCGGCTACCTTCCCAACCAAAACGGTTGATATCGACATCGTTAAAGGTGGTCGCAAACTAGCCCCATTTATTAACCCGCAAGTTTCTGGTGGAGCTGAAAAGCGTGATGGTTATAAGTCAAGCACTTATACACCGCCTTATGTCAAACCTAAGTTCGTTACCACTGCGGACCAGTTCTTTAAGCGTCAAGCGGGTCAAAATCCTTATGCAACCGTTAGTGCTGCCGAGCGAGCAGCTCAACAACTGGGTAAAGACTTAGCAGAGTTAAACAATCGCATCACAAACCGCGAAGAGTGGATGGCAGCTAAAGCCTTAACCACAGGTAAAATTATGGTGGAAGGTGAAGGCGTTAAAGATGAAATTGACTTCTTGATGCCTGCTGAAAACAAAATTGTTTTAGCTACAAAACAATGGGGCAGTAAGGACGCCAACCCTATCGAAAACCTGCGCAAATGGAAGCGTCAAGCCCAGCAAGCTAGCGGTCGCTCAGTCACTACAGCAGTGTTAGACGCCGCAGCCTATGATGCTTTGTTAACAACTCCAAGCTTTTTAGAGCAGCTCAATACCCGTCGTATTGATCTAGGCTTTATCAAGCCTGAAGAACTGCCAGAAGGCGTGACCTACATTGGTTATCTCAATGATCCGGGGCTTGATTTGTATGCTTACGATGGCTCATATATTGATGATCAAACTGGAAATTTAACGCCGTATCTAGATGAAGGGCGTGTCATTATGGGACCAACTGTGTCAGCGAATAAACGCTTATACGGTGCAATTCAAGACCTTGGCGCAATCGAACAAGGCGCCATTGAAACGGCTCGCTTCCCAAAAACATGGATAGAAAACGACCCAAGCAGGCGCTTGCTACAAGTAATTTCTGCACCGTTGGTTGCTTTGCTTGAAGGCAACGCCTTTATCTCTGCCAAAGTGGTGTAGTTATGGCCACGACTAAACAGCTAGTAGTAGTTGATGGTTGTGTTCAAGTAGATAAAGCTTATCAAGTTGGCGAAGTACTACCGAAGCTGAACAAAGCCATGGTTGATCAACTAATCAGCCTTGGTTATGCGCAATGGCAAATTCCTGAAACGGCGCAGGATCAACAGAGTCAGAATGATGATAATTCTGCTACTAACGACGTTGATCAGTCTGATGAAAATCAGGAACAACTGGATCAAGCAGGCTTAGATCTGGATACCACTGTAGAAGCAACCGAATCTAACGAGTAACCCACCATGCCCAGCATTTTTCAACAATCGCTGGCACGTCTCGATACTGCAGTAATGCAAACCCTAAACGATGGCACAGGCACTCTTTACGACAGTAAAGGGGAAATCGTCGCGTCCGAAATTAGCTATCAGTTCGATAAAGAATATATCGACCAAAGCAACTACGGCGAACGCGCCAAAGCCATCACATTAAACCGACGGGATCTATCAAAAATAGATCCCAATGGTCATTTTGAAGCAGGCAGCCTCAGCCTCAAGCTAGCAGGCATAGTCTTTGATGATGGCTACCTCATTGCCTTTAAAGTGGTGTAGCTATGAATGAAGACAAGCAAAGCAGTTTTCTACAACAGCTAGCCGACAAGTTAAAAGAAGTGCCTCTTTTTGGAGGCAGTATTCAAGAAGGCTATGTGCCGCATGTTGTCGACAGTGAAGACGAAAGCCTACCTGCGCAGTTCATCATCTTGCAACCTGGTGAAACTGAAGAAAAAGAGCGTATGCACAACAGTGTAATAGAAGCACACACAGTGCTAATCACCCTCGTCACTAAAGACCGCAACGCCGCCGCCCAACTTCGCCAAGCCCGCTTGGAAGTTAAACGCTGTTTAGCAGGCAAATGGGCAAACCTTCAAGGCACACAAAAAGTCTACTTCAAAACCGAAAACCCCATGCCCGCCCAAGCTGGCTACGTGTTTTCGCTGCATGTAATGCCGCTGTATATCGAGTACGTGCAACCCATTTAATCAGGAGGGCATATGGCCCAAGTAACAGTTAAAACGCCGTTCATTATGCGAATTGGCGGTGAAAACGTGCTCTTTAAAAAAGGCACACAAGAACTAACTCAACAAGTAATTGAGCATGCTGAAAAGCATGGTTTTTTAACGAATCAAAAGGCTGCAGAAAAAGCAGATACAAAAGGAGAATAAGCCATGTCATTAGGCGGAAGTGTCCAGCAAGTTGACCGCTCATTTATTGGAGCTGGGAAAGTTTATGCAAAAATATATGGCTCATCTGATGAGCTTATTCATTTAGGAAACATTGATGAGTTCAACTTAACTTATGAGCAAGAAACCAAGAAAAACCCTAACTATATGGGTGGAGGCGGTGTTCGCAATACGTTAACAAGAATTACGTCAGTAAACGCTGTAGTTGGTATGTATGATTTAACGCCTGAAAATATTGCTTTAGTTACTCAGGGTGCTAATAAATACCACGATAGCGTTGAAATTAAAGATGAAGTCTGTACTTCTGGCGGTGTTATCGGTGAATCAATTAGTTTTGAGACGTTGCCTGATTTGAGTAAGCCTGTAACTATTAAATTGCCAGATGATACAGAGCTTAAAGTTGGTATAGATTATGAAATCAATAAATACGGCATAGTCACACGTAGCAATAAAGTTACTAGTGCAGGTATAAAAGCTTCATATACATCACTCAATACTGTAGATATTGAGATGTTATTAAGTAATTCGCCTACTTTGCGATTAGAAATTCAGGGATTGAATGAGGCTCAAAATGGTGAGCCATACAAGCTAATTGCATACAAGGTTAAGTTTGGTGTGACCCAAAATTTTGCAGTATTCGGGCAAGAGTATGCAAAACTATCAGCTACAATTGAGTTGCTTGCTGATGATTTTATTCAATCTGAAAATATTTCAAAGTTCTGCTACATGAAAGCAGAAAATAAGAATGGTAAATAGCTACATATTTGGTAGCCCGAGAATTTCGGGCTACACTCTCTTTAAATTATGAGGAGAGTTGTTATGTATAAGTTGTTATTGTTTTTACTGTTAGTACCATCTTTTGCAAGTGCTGAAATTTATAAATGCACTAATTCTGCAGGTCAGATTGAGTTTAGGCAAACCCCTTGTTTGTCTGGTAATTCAGAGTTGGTACAGTCAAGTCCTGCTGTTAAAATACCAAAGCCAGAGTTAACAGCTAGATATATGGACCCTCTGGAGTTGCCAGCATCAACAATTGGGAAGATGGCAAAAATATCAGCATTAATGGACATCGCAAACATAAAGGCTAGGGATTGTCGTGTAGATCTTGAGGTTCGAAAAAAATATGATACTTGTAAAGACTTTTTAGCCTTTATAGTTGAAGGATCTCAATATGATCAAGCAATGCAGATAGCTACAAATCTCACGACTGAAGAAATTAAAGAAGTTGAGTTTGAATACAAACAATTGTTCCCCAAGTTGAAACGAGTTATTCAGGCTAAAGAATTTGCTTTAGCATCAATCAAACAACTCTAAGATTAATTGTTTGTAGAGCCCGCCTAGTGCGGGTTTTTTTATGCCCGGAGAAAAGTAATGAGCATCAAAGACAAGTTGATACAGGTCATTCTCCAAGGGAGGGACCTACTGAGTCCTGCCGCTAAAAAATCACGTGATGCCTTAAAAGAGCTGCGTGATGAGTCAGAAACACTGCGCACTGAGCTGGATAAAGCACAAGAAAATATAGGCTTAGTTAATACAATCACGCGTTTAACTAAAGAAGCGCATGTTACTCAAGCAACAATAGTACGCACTGAGCGACAAATTAAAGACTTACGTGCTGAACTTGAAGCTAATCCTGATAGCAAGGGGCTAGCACAGTCACTCCGTGACGTTGAACGTGAGTCTGAAAAGGCGCGCAAAAAGCTAGATGAGCTCGGTGTTGAGAATGGCCAGTTGCTCATAAAGGCGCACGAAGCAGGCATTAAAGTTCATGATCTTGCAAGTGAAGAAAAACGCTTAGCTACTGAATTAGACACTGCAAAAAAAGCATTGCAAGCCAATGGCAATCAAACACGACAACTAGAACAAGAACAGCGTAAAGCCGCTAGGGCTGCCGAGCAGCAAGCGAGATCAACAGATACGATCAAAGAGGCTATGAAAGCCGCTCGTAAAGAGGTTTGGTCGTTTGTTGGCAGTTATTTGTCATTAAAAGCAGCTTATAATGCGTTGAAGTCGGTTACAGGAACCGTTGTTGATGGCTTTAAGTCAATTTTTGCAAGTGCTAGTGAGTCTGAACAAGTATTAGCTCAGTTAGATGCTGCGTTGCTCAGTACGGGCAATCAAATTGGCATGACTGCAGAAGAGCTGCAAAAGATGGCGCTTGCAATGCGCGATACATCGATGCGCTCAACAGAAGACATCACAGCAATGCAGGTGTCGTTATTAACGTATACCAATATTGCAAAAGAAGAGTTTCCACGTGCATTACAAATTGCTATTGATCAGCAACAGCGTTTTGGAATGGATATTACACGCTCTGCAGAGTTGGTAGGTAAAGCGTTACAGCGTCCAAGTAAAGCTATGAAAGCTCTGTCTGAGCAAGGTTTTGAGCTAACGGCTTCTCAACAGCAGCTTCTAAAAAATCTTGAACGTAGTGGCCAGATGGCTAAAGCTCAGTCGATGATTATTGACTTAATGACAGAGTCATATGGGAAAGCAGCCCAGGCTGCACGTGATGGAACTTTGGCGGGCTCTATTAAAGGCATAGGCGACAAGTGGGACGATTTTAAAAGTAAGGTAGCCGACGCGGGGGCCTTTACTTTTCTAAAAAATAAGCTCGATGAGTTCTATAAGAAGCTGCAAGAAATGGAGCAGGACGGCTCACTTGCCCGGCTTGCAACATCGATCAGTGACATGTTTGTAAATGGTGCAACATGGGTCGAAAACTTTGTTAAAAGCACACTGAAAATTGATTTCAAAACCATTGATAAAGATGCGGCTGCATTAGCCAGTAACTTTGGCGGTTATCTTGATGATATTAAGTATCGTTTTGAGCTGTTTACAGCGCCGTTTAGAATTTTCTATCACGGCTTAAAGTCGGGTATCTCGTCCATAGGCATGTATTTTACTTGGCTATGGGACGTGATGCTTTCAGGCGCTGAGCAAATGGCTAAAGTCGTGCCAGATATGTTTGGCGGCGATAAACTGGCAGAGAACATAAAAAACGCACGTAAAGAGCTTGATCACTTTCATGGTTACTTCGAAGAGAGTGTTAATAGTTCTGGAGAGGAAATTAGAAAGGCGTGGGATACGTTAACAAGTGATGCTAAACAATCGTTTGCTGATCAAGAAAAAGCGGCAGCAGAGAGCGCTGCTGAAATCGCTAGAAAACAAAAAGAAGAACAAGAGAAACAAACAAAACAATTAGCCGCAGAATCAGAAAATCGACGCAAACTAATACTTGATGAGATTCAAGCGCAGACTGAATTGTCTGTTATTTTTAATGCCATTGATACGACAAAAAGTGTCGCCGAAGTTGAAAAGCTTAAAGCTGCTTTTTGGCAAATGTATCAAGAAGGAAAAATCTCACAAGAGGCGTTTAACGGGCTTAGCTATGCACTATCAGAGCAGCTTAAAAACTTAGGTGGTTCTGCCGTTGAAGCAGGAAAAGACCTTGAATCACTGGAGGGTATTTTAAGAGCTATTGGCAGTGCTAAGAATGATCTTGATATTGCGATGGCTAAAAACGCGCTTAATAAAATGTACCGCGAGGGCATGATTGGGCAAGAAGAGCTAACGCGAGGACAAGAGGCATTAAACCGCAAAGTAGCAGAACTTAAATCTATCAGTGCAAGCACAGGCTCTTCTTTTGTAGAAGATCAACAAGTGCAACGTGTTGAAGTTGAGCAGACAACTGAAAGTTATCGCAAAGCCATTGGCAACCAGATGGAAGCTAATCGCCGTTTTAGTGGCAGCATGGGCGATGTTTCAGATTCGGTGATGCAATCAGCGGCAGCAGTTAACTGGTTTGATCAAGTGCTAACCAATGCTCGCACGCCTTTGGCGCAAATGTCAGAAGAGGCTTTAGCTGCGTTCGATAAGCTACAAGGCATTAAAAATGTTGATACGGATATTGATTTATCGGGCATTGATGCGCTGAAAAATAAGCTCCAAGAAACCGAAGAGTCTATTGCGCGTATCCGCTCACTTAACCATTTCAATGATGGCTTTAACATTTGGCAGTACAAAACGCTGATGAACTCTAAGCAGATTCAAAAAGAGTTTTTACAGCAGCGCCTTGAAGTTGAAAGGCTAGTTGAGTCGTATGAGCGTGGCGGCATGACTGCAGTCGAATTTCAAAAACAAGCTGCAGCTGCAAATAAAAATATGAAGCTGCTCGGCGAGAACGACTTGCAAGGACTTAACTCAGCATTGGACGCAGCTAATCAGCGTATTGCGCAGATGAACGAAAGCACACAGCAAACACTGCAGTCGTTAAATGAGGAACTACTGCAGCTGGAAGGGCGACAAGATGCAATTGAACAATCGCGCGACCAAGCAAAACGTAATGATCTCAATCGCCAGCTCGCTGAAGCACAAGCTAGTGGCGATAAAGAAGCCATTGCAAATATGCAAAAAGCGATTGAAACATTGGGCAAAATCGAAGATCAACGCGCCCGCAATGCGCGTGACGAAGTGGCACGTAAAGAGCAAGACGAACGTGATAAAGCGGCTAAGGAAGCCGAGCAAGAGCAGCAACGTATCGAACGCGAAAAGCAGACAGTAGAGCCAGCTGTTGAACAACCAAAGCAACCAACGCAGGTTATCCAGTTAGAGTTGGCGGGTAAAAAGCCGTTAACGGTGGAAGTCGATGGTGAGCGTGGCGGTGATGAGCTGCTTGATATTCTCAAAGAAGCAGGGTTAAGAACGCGATGAAACTAGACAGCTTAGAACTGGATGATCAGTTTGATTGGGTTGATGAGTTTGATTGGGATGCTATCGGGCAAGAGCAGGACCGCAGCGTGAGTGGTCAGTTCTTAGTACAAGAAGCAGTAAAAAGCTTTGGTCGCCCGATTACGTTAGAAGGTGGCGATGGGGTTTGGATGCCGTTGTCACTTGTTCGTCAGCTTGAAATCTTGCGTGACCAGCCAAACCGTAAAATGCCCTTGACGTTACCTGATGGTCGTCAATTTTGGGTGATCTTTAATCGTGCTGAGGATGCTCCACTTGAGATCAAACCGCTATATCGACAAGTAAGACCAAGTGACACTGATCTTTACACTGTCACGATACGCCTGATTAGCGTCTCCGCACCTTTGTAAATTAATACTTTATTCAAACCCGCCTAGTGCGGGTTTTTTATTGCACAGGAAATACTATGGCCATCGAAATTGATGACGTAAAACTACTGAAAAGCCAGCGTTTAACTGATGAAGAAGATGGCGGCGGGCGCGCAACAGGCGAAGCGATTATTGATAATGAGATGAAGAACTTGTTTCATGACATCTCACGCGTTGATAGAACGGAAGGCCGTACTTCACTACGTAAAGTATTTGCTGGTGTTGTCGCGCAAAACAGTGAACCTTATCTGGGTGCTCATACAATCATTAGTGCATCGCCTAAAGACCCTTTAGTTAATGCATTATTGTTTAACACAAACAGTCAAACAGATGAACGCAAAGATGCAGCAATGTTAATTGAAGGGTATGTGATGCCTTCAATTATTGCCGATTTTGACTTGTTAGGTGATCAGTATCCTGGGCAGCGTCAAATTACAGCTCTTCAGTTTGAAGAACGCCGAGTCCCTGAAATTGGTGATGTATTTCAGTTAGTGACTAAAACGTATGATCAATTTGTTCGTGTGTCTGCAGTTGAGCATGAGATTAGAACATTTTACTACATCGATGAGGCGGGCAAGATTCAAGAGTTCCAGCGGCGTTATTTGGCAATCAGTATTTCTGATACGTTGCGCAATAAAATGCCCGGTGGTCAAGCACATCCATTGGGCACTACTGAGCGCAATTTGGACGGTGAAGCTAAAGCTACTGTGCGTGCGACAGCTGTTGCAGATTCAGCTCGTTACTTTGGCATTAGCAAATTAGCGTCAGCAGTCACACAAGGTGCTATGAATCTAACGGTTGATTCTATTTTTGCTCAACTTATTCCTAGCACCATTAAAGAACATGCATTAACTGATCAGCCAGGCGGCGCCCGTAAACGTTATAGTTTGGCTTGTGCTAATAAAAAACGAACATTAGAGCTTTCGTTTGTGAGCACTTCTGCAGGTCAAAGTCGTAGTTACTTAGGTACAGGGGCGTTGCGTGGCAGTGTCGTACTGACCATCAATGGCGAAGTATTACGTGATAACAGCCAAGGTGAATTAAAAGCACAAACAGATACGTCTAACTTTGAGCGGGTGCTGATTGATTATGAAATGGGCATGATCACTGTTTTTCGGGCTTCAGCATTTACAGGACGTGCCAGTGTTGAATATATCGTGGGTACCTTACTAGCGGGGCAAACAGTAACTGGCGAAGAGGCCATTAAATTAGGTAACCGAGGTTATGCGTACACATTTAACTTAAGTGAAGCCAAGCCACGCCCTGGTACTTTTGAATTAAGTTTTCGGGCGCTTGGGCGTTGGTACCACTTACAAGATACAGGTAGTGGTGAGCTATCGGGCGCGGGCACAGGGAGTGTTAACTTTCAGACGGGTGCTGTGAGTGTCACTTTAGAAGCTTTGCCGGATGTGAATACGTCTTTGATTTATAGTTTCGTTATGCAAAATGAAACGAACTTTCATATTCATGAAACCGAGGTCAACGCGACTCAAATTAAGGTTGTTCACGAGCTCAAACAACAAGGTATTAATCCAGTCGGCGTGGTGGTTAAATCATCTCATAGCGGGCAAGTATTGACGATGACTAGTGATAGCCGTGGTCAGTTTAACGCAGCTCACGCAAAAGGTAGCATCAATGGCGCTGCTGGAATTTTAACGCTGTACTTTGAACAGACATTGGATCCGGGTACTGCGATAGATGTTGAATATGAAAGCGGATCAACCATTGATTTTCCACTTTCAATGAGTGCCGATGCGACAGGTATGAGCAGTGGCACAATTCAAGGTGCGCCGCTTAAGCCGGGTAGTGTATGGCTGCGCTGGGATTGTAAACGCAAAGCCGTGGTACCACAGTTTGAAACAGAACGAGGATTTGGAAAAGGAAGTGCTTCAGTTACAGAGCATCAAACTGAATCATTAGAAAAGCATGAAGCACGTGATGACGGCGCAGGTAATTGGGTTGGTGTTGATGGCTCTATTAACTATCAGACTGGTGCATTTAGTGTACGTACTGAGAATATGTATGACTATAAAAGTTATCATGTTTATTGGCGTCATGAGAGCTGGCGATTAGGTGAAATAAACACACCACAAAAAGAAGTATTTGCAGGCACTATGTTGGTTCGCGCACAAGATGCTGCGGTTGGTTTTGATGATGAAAAGGAAGTGATTTCTACTGCTGCTATTACGATTGATTTAATCAAAGCAGGCGGTGCTAATTTGCTGCCTAATTCATTGTTACTGCAGTGGGGTGGTGATACTTATACAGACCGCGATGGTGTGCTGTATAAGAACATTGATAGCCGCACTAATGCAGGGTCAGTGGTTGGTACTGTCGACTATGCAAAGCGTACTGCTAAGTTTCAAACATGGCCAGAAAACGCGCCCAATAAAATGCAGCTATTAGCTGCGTTAACCAGCGATACAGGCTTTAGCACATCACAAGTTTATTTTCGCACACCAGGGACACCCGTTCGCCCAGCATCAATCCAGATTACAGCGTTACGCAGTGATACTGGTGAGATCATTACAGCTACATCTGACCTAAACGGCAAAATCGACAAAGGGGTTATTAAAGGTACGGTTGATTATCAAGCGGGCATCGTACGTGTGCGTTTTACGAGTGATGAAAAAGATGAGACAGGCAAAAGCGATATTCAAGTGATTTCTACACTTATACGCTATAACGCTGTACTGCAAAGCAGCACTCCTGTTTCAGCAAATCGTATCGGCTTGGATCCTGTTCGTCTGCCTGCGGATGGGCGAGTGCCGATTTATCGAGACGGTGACATGCTTGTGATTCATCACACCGCCGAACTGATAGTAGCCAGTCCCAAAGCAGGCGATACGATTCAGTTGCCTCGCGCTGAACAGGCAGCGATCTATGTACAAGATGCAAACGGAAACTATCTGAACAAGCAGCAGTTTAGTGTTGATCTTGAGGCGGGCACGCTAAAGTGGGCAAATCCTATTAATTTAGTAACACAAGATAATGAACCCGCTATTTTGCCGCTCACTGTTTTTGATCGTATTGAACATATGACGATTGTTACAGAAGCGCAAATAACAGGTGAGATTAGTATTAGTTCACCAATGCCTTGGGATATGCCTGCCAACGAAACAAAAGTGTCTAGTGCATTAATGCATGGTGACCTACAAGCACGGTTATATCGTTGGTTTACCCAGAAAACATGGAATATGGGCAAGCCCAACTGGACTGATTTTCCTGAGGGCGATAAAACTACGGCTCAATATAACCAGCTTAACTACCCGCCTATTGTTACAAATATGGGAAGTATTGCAGGCAAATGGGCGTTAGTTTTTACGAGCTCTACTGTTTTTAATGTTATAGAAGAAAAGCTGGGAGTTGTTGGGCAAGGTAGTGTAAATGCTGACTGTGCACCGATTAATCCAGCAACAAATACACCTTATTTTTTAATCAAAAAAGAGGGATGGGGTGATGGATGGTCGCCTGCTAATGCCGTTCGTTTCAATACAGATGCTTGTCTTGGTGATATGTGGGTTATCAGAACTGTTCAGCCTGGTAAAGGTACCGTTAAAGAAGATAGTTTTAAAATCCAAGTGCGCGGCGATGCCGAGTAATAAATAGCGCTCGAAAGAGCGCTTGTCTGAGGCTGTTATGGCTAAACCAATTATTTATACATCTGAAGATACCAATGGCCCGGGCGTTGCATTAACGGGCAATATTCAAAACAAACTCAAGCAAATTTTAAAAAGATGCTTAGTGGATGGATATCCCGGTAAGCCTGCTGCTGGTTGGAAAATGATACATGAGCATCCAGAAGGGTTCTCTATGACCAACGGCATTGGCATTATTAACTTTGCATCGAATCAAGCTGGGCAGTCACAAACCACTGCTGTGGTTTATCTTGCAGAGACTGCTACTGATGTGAGCTCAGCTGTCATTAAAGGAATCAACTTAAGTTCAGGACAGTTTAAAGCTGATTTTAATTCAATCACAACTCGTCATCTTTTAGCGTTCAACGGAACGTTGAGAACTTTAAAAAATGTGAGATGGTGTGTTGTTGCTGATGATAAAACTGCTATTTTTTTGATCAATGCAGCAGATGGGTATTCACAGCCGGTCTGCAGTCTTTATTTCGGTCAGTTTGCATCTGACTACTTTAAAGATGAAGCTGCTTTCATTTGTGCAGGCGGCATTATTAATACTATTAATTCTGCAACTGATAATAACTTAGACGCGGTGAGTTACTTAAGAAATCCGAAAACGGGCGTTGTTGATCAAGCTAATCCTTTTTTGAAAATTTATCCTTATTCTCGTAGATCACAAGTCGTAGAAACAAAAAATCTTGACTATTTTAGTGAAGAGACAGAGCTATCAAAGGCTCTTGTACACTTTGATAACGGTATGTGCGGACGCTTAAGAGGTTTGTTATACAGCGATATGCTTTTGGGATATGGCTGGAAAACAAGCTTGTTAAATTTAGGTGTAACTAATCCACAGTTTAATGACATTTTAGATTTCCATAATGTTGGTATAAATATTGCATTTAATCGTGGTTATTGGGGTGGATGTTTTGTCACTGATGATGAGGATTATTGGTAATGTTTAAGCGCGCCTACAGTTATAAAACCATTGGCTACCAGCTTCCAACTGCTCGCAATATTTCTGCTGCAATTACTGAAAATGGAAAAATAACGAATACAGAAAAAGTAGGTGTTGTCTTTGATGACCTACTAACCAGAAATTCATTAGTTTTTTTTATTTTTAAAGATGGGATTAATGCGGCTATAAAAGCTGCAGCACAAGAATTAGACGGTCACAGAGCGCTGATATTTTTCGATTATCAGACGCCACGTAATGTAGCTATACGCTCTGTTTATATTCAGCAAGATACTCATTTTTCTATTGATTTAAATGATGGTGCTGGTTCAGGTGGTGCTGAGCAAACAAACGAAGCAACACTAGATGCAGTCATTAAAGTTGATGGCGACTTTTCAAAACGCACTGTGATTGCTGTTGAGAACACAACAGATGACCGGTGGCGATATGCTGGAAGCTCAGCGGTTGATAAAGAAGGCATCGTTGAATTAAAGGTGACGGGAGGTGATGTGTATGCCTTTGCTATTGATGACTTCGGCAAGCCTTTTCAAGCCAATTTAGCGGTTGAAATAGGTGACACTATTCGGCCGAGTGAAATGCTTGGCTGGCTGTACAAAATAACGCAAGCGGGAACGCTACCTAGCATTGAGCCAAAATGGTGGTCAATTGAAGGGGATAACCCAACACAACAACTAGGCACTGCTCGTGCTCAAGCAATTCGTTACTACCAGCCCATCGCCCATGGTCCAATTCCAGTGGAGCTTGTTATAAACAAATAATATGCGAATATGCATTTTATTTGAAAGCTTTTACGGGGTGTATAACATGAGATTGTATATAATCGGAAATGGATTTGATTTGCACCATGGGTTAAAAACCAGATATACAGATTTCGGCATATTTCTAAGAGATGAGTACAATGATGTCTTTGAACATTTGCAGGAGTTTTTTGGTTTTGATGATTTGAATCCTTCGGTGTCTTCATCGCCAGTTGAGTCAATGTGGAATGACTTTGAAAATAATTTAGGGGCGTTAGATGTACCAACTGTCTTAGAAGCATATTCTGACAGTTTACCAAATTACGGATCGGATGAATTTCGTGATCGTGATTATTATACTTATGAATTTCATATAAAGGAGTTAGTTGAAATAATAACAACAAAATTATTTGAAGCCTTTAGA